>PWQX01000098.1 GCA_003556605.1 Spirochaetaceae bacterium | reverse complement strand
CGCCGGCAGCACAGGCAGCGGTAGCGCGGCACCACGCCGTGCGCGCGGGTGGGGTAGCTGCCGTGGGAGACGAACAGTTGCTCGCTGCGCTTGCTCTTGTGGTGGTGATAGTGGCAGCGCGCATTAGGGCAGAAGGGGATGTACATGACTGACGATACCTCCGTGATTTTACTCGCTGTTCACTAACTACTTACTGCCCTTAGCGTTCTACTGCTTCGCTTTAACAGGGTTTGGTCCAGTCTATAAAGAATTGTCAACGGAATGAGGCGCTGCTATAATCTCGCTACGAATTAAGGAGGATTTGTGAGTAAGCATCACGTTGTAGTCATCGGCGGCGGCGGTACCGGTGGGGCGATTATTCACGATCTGCGGCTGCGAGGGATCGAGGCGACACTCGTAGAACGGGGAGAACTGACTTCCGGTACGACCGGGCGACATCACGGGCAGTTGCACTGCGGAGCGCGGTATGCCGTCAAGGACCGTGCAATTGCGCGCGAGTGTATGGAAGAAACATACATACTGAAGCGCATCGCACGGGAGTCCTTGGAAGCCAACTACGGACTGTTTGTCGCGCTGAACGACGAGGATGAAGAGCACGTACCGATCTTCATCCAGTCTTGTGTTGAGTCGGGGATTCCCACGAAGGAAGTGCCGGTGAAGCATGCGCTCGAGATGGAACCGAACCTGAACCCGGATATTCGCCGGGCTATTATGGTCCCTGACGGCACAATTGATGCGTGGCGGCTGCCCTTGCAGTTTTTCGCAAGCGCAAGGCACAACGGTGCAGGTATCCACACATTCACACCGGTCACCGGGTTCCGGAGCAGCGGCAAAGCCATCACCGGAGTGCAAGTGTACGATCTCAAGACGCGGCGTGAGTTTACAATCGCGGCTGATCTCGTAATCAATGCAACCGGCGCGTGGGCCGGTCAGGTGACCAAGATGGCGGATGTCGAGATTCCGATCACGCCCGGCCCCGGTACGATGGTCGCTGTGAGAAAACGCCTCGCTAACATGGTGATAAGCCATCTCCACCCCGCCGGCGACGGCGACATCATCGTGCCGCAACGTGGACTCTCAATCATCGGCACTACGCAGTACAGAACCGACGATCCGGACGACATCGCGGTTCCTGAAGAAGATATCAGCGAGATGTACCGATGCGCCGACATGCTGATACCGACCTTCAGCTCGCAGAAGTATCATGCGGCCTGGATCGCTGCGCGGCCGTTAGCCGGAGCGGCGAGTACGGCAGACGATGCTCGCAACCTCAGTCGCGATTTCAACGTCGTAGATCACGGAGAGATAGACGGGCGTGAAGGCCTCGTCAGCGTGATCGGCGGGAAGGCTACGGTACTCCGCGCGATGGCCGAACAGACCGTAGACGCCGCCTGCGTAAAGCTCGGTATTACCGAGTGCTGTACAACCGCCGAAACCGCGTTGCTCCCGCATCGCGCGTATTCTACCTAGAGCCGCTTGGAGAGAATCATGTCGAACATACAATTAGCATTTACAATTAACCGCAGCCATATAGATGACAGCGGCGCCGAGCTGAGCCGGCGGCAACAGCAGTATTCGCTTGGAGTCAACGATCGTATGACTGTGCTTGATGCGCTCGAGGTGATTCGACGCGACCAAGACACGAGCTTGATGTATCGCCACTCGTGCCATCACGGGTCGTGCGGCACCTGTGGGATGCTCATCAACGGCGAGCGCAAACTCGCGTGCCTGACGCAGGCAACCAAGCTGGAGACCGAAATGATTGAGCTGCAGCCGTTACGCAATATGAAGGTGATCGGCGATCTCGCAGTGGACCCCTCCCCGCTGTTCCCCGACTTCCCGAAAGGCGCCGCCTATATTCGCCGCAGCGAGGTGAACCGCGACGGACGTAAACCGTTCGAGTTGGACCATTGGGAACGCTTCGAAGACTGCATTGAGTGTGGACTGTGCGTGTCATCGTGTCCGGTGACCGAGTCATTCATGGGGCCGGCAGCGCTTGCGGCCCACAACCGCGAGATCATCAACCGTCGCGAACGTCGCGGGGAATTGCTCGGCGAAGTGAACGTTCCGCGCGGCGCTTGGCCGTGTACGCGTGCGCTCAACTGTAGCAGAGCGTGTCCAACCGGTGTGTACCCGGCGAAGCATATCGCCGAACTGCGGAAGAAAATCGAGCAGGACGGCCTCACTCCCGCTGCTGAGCCGGGTGAGAAGCGAGCGCAGTAAGAGCGACCGGCGGCCACATTTCTGCCGGCTTGCCTACAGCTTGTCGATCAGCATCGAGCACTTGCCGGAAGGAATAGGAAGCGTCTTCTTCTTCTTTCCGAGAATATCGATCGTGAAGTAGTAGAGCTTCTCAGACTCTAGCCGGATCTCCCACCCGCGCCCGCTCTTGTTCGAGAGAATCGTTATCATGTTGCGCTTCAGCGAAAGGTTCTCGATCCCCATGATCTCGAGCGTGGGTACGATCCAATCGACGGTCTTACGCGGCAAGCTGACGTAGAGACCTAATACGTTCTCAATCATCAAAGCGATCGTCGAGAGTCCGCTGTACAACAGAAACTGCTCGCGCGGAAAGCCTTGTTTTCCGGGCCACTGAGCCGGCCCGTCGCGGCGCGGCGCGTAGGCTTCCCAGACATTACCCTTTTCCTTGCCTTCGGGGTGCAGCGTGTCAAGCATGTAGTACAGATGACGGATCGCGCACTCGCGCGCTAGGTCGTAGGCCCCGTACTTCTCGAGGCCTTTGATCACCATGAAAGTGAACGGCGGATACACCGAACCGCGAAATCCCATGCCCTTGTCACTGAACTCCTCTTCGTCGGCCGCCAGGCTCGGGAAGGGGTTTTCGGTTCCAAAGGTCTCTGGGCTGCGCAGATGCGCGATCAGCTTCTCAGCCTTGGCTTCGTTGGGCAGCTCCGCCAGCAGCGGCCAAAACGAGGCGACAGTCTTTGTGCCCACCTGTTTCTCGTTGCGGTTGAGGTCGTAATAGATACCGTCTTCTTCGTTCCACATCAAGTTGTTGATGCGTGACTTCAATGAAAAGTACTGGCGCTTGTAGCGGAAGCTGATTTCCTTGTCGTTCAGCAAATCGCCGAGCTCAGCCATGTAAAGCGCGTTCATCGCCTGCTGTGTGTTGAAATCGACAGGATATTTCATGCCTTTGCGGGGCGAGTTGTGCATAATCGTCGCACCGATCGGCACCGCATACAGGCCGTTCTCCTTCTTGAAGGTTCGCTCCAGCCAGTTGAAGTACGCCTCGAGGTAGGGCATCACATCCCGAATGCGCTTCTTGTTGCCGACCTTGTGATAGATGTTGTACTCTGCCCACGAAAACAACGGCGGGCCGACCGCCTCGGCGTTGTTCTTAGGGAATACCGGCTTGCCATCGCGCACGCCGTAGTCGCAGCGGATAGCGCCGCTTTTCTCTTGTTTCTGATAGAAGTTGTCAAGTTGTGGGTGTGCAGGCAGAATACGATTGCTGTAGACCAAGAAAAACGTTGAGACGCAGGCCTCAAACTGATTTATCGTTTCGCTGCCGGGATAGTTTATGTACCGAGGCTGAAACTTGTTTCGCGTGGTCCCTTTCTGTGCAAAATCTTGGATCCAAGCCCAGGACTGATCGTAGATGTCAACAAAGTCCTGGTCATAAAAGTGGATCTCGGGGAAGTCCTTCTTGACCACCGCTGCTCCTCGTTGATGAGATGTCTGTACGGTTGAAGCGTTTAATTCTATCACCATTTGAGCGACAGTCAACGTCTTCTCGGTTGGTTGGTGTAACATAAGTTACGAACCAAGAGCGCACGCGGTCAAATATACGGCGATTCGTGCACGTTCGGGGCGATTTAGCGCCCAACGCAACAGCCTGCAGCGTGTTATGTCGCGTCTTGACACACCCTTTGCTCAGTGCAATAGTGCTACTTTATGGAAAACGAAGAGCTCCGCGTAACCGCCGAGCTTGCCGAGATCGGGCTGAGCGAGAGCGAGCTGCAATCGCTCGGGGTCGCGGTTTCAGAGTTGGTGAGGTATTTCGCAACCATGATGGAGGCCGACCTCGAAGAGCTTGAGCCCACCACGCACGCACTAATGGCTCACAATCGCACGCGTGCCGACGAACCGTCCGCCGAGCCGGAGGCCACCGCCGAGAGCCTGCTGGAAAACGCCCCAGAGCTCGAGGATCGCTTCATCGTAATTCCCAACGTTCTATAAGCGCCATGTCGACCACGATGAGCTACTGGAACCGGGTGCTACACGACGCCCGCCGCCGAGAGGCCTATACGAAGTTTGTGCGCACGCAGGACGCCGGGCTCGGCGCCTTTTTGGAGTTTGACCCGGCAAGGCGGCTTGACCCGCCGTTGGCGGAACACGCCGATCCCGGCGACGTATCGTACGCGGGTTCGGTAAGCCGGGCCCGGTCTCGGGGAGCAGCCGCCGGCGGCGAGACGCCTGAGAGCGCGCTCGCGGGTGTGCCGTTTGCAGTGAAAGACAACATCGCGGTGGCGGGGTTCAATCTGACCTGTGCCTCACGCATACTCGAAGAGCTGCAGAGCCCATACACCGCCACCGCGGTCCGGCGGATGGAGGCAGCCGGCGCGCGCGTAGTCGGAAAAACCAATCTCGATGAGTTCGGCATGGGATCCTCTACCGACAACTCCGCGCTCGGCGTCACCCACAACCCCTACGACCACACGCGCGTGGCCGGCGGCTCGAGCGGGGGCTCTGCCGCGGCGGTTGCCGCCGGGCTGGTGCCGGTAGCCCTGGGCTCCGACACCGGGGGCTCGGTCCGCCAGCCGGCGTCGTTTTGCGGTGTTTACGGTCTCAAGCCCACCTACGGCGCAGTGTCGCGTTACGGGCTGGTGGCGTTCGCCTCATCGCTGGACGTTGTGGGGGTGTGCGCGCGCGAGCTTAGCCCCCTGCAGGCGGTGTTCAACGTGATCCGCGGGCTCGATGAGCGTGATCATACCTCTCAGGAGCCGGTCTCGGGGCCATCCGCCAAGGTCTCCGTGGTCGGGGTGCTTACCGGCCTGCAGGGCCTTGATCCGGCCGTGCGGGCGGCCTATGAGCGCACGGTCGAATACTTACAGGGGCTCGGGTACGCGCTGCGCGAGGTGGAGCTGTCCACCCTCAAGTACGTGGTTCCGGCTTACTACACCATCGCCACTGCGGAGGCGAGCGCGAACCTAGCGCGCTACAACGGCGTGCGTTACGGCCTGCGGCCCGAGCGGGCCGAAAACCCCGACGAGCTCGTGCGCATCGCGCGCGATGAAGGCTTGGGTCCGGAGGTGAAGCTGCGCATTCTGCTTGGTACCTACGTACTGCGGAGCGGGTTCCAGGATCAGTACTACCTGCGCGCGCAAAGGATCCGTACCGCGATACGCAACGAGCTTGCCCGTGCGTTCGATAATGTACAGGCGATTCTAACGCCCACGGTTCCGGTTCTGCCGTTCGCGCACGGCGAGGGGGAGCTGACGGCGTTCCAGCAGAAGCTCGCCGACATCTTTACCGCCACGGCGAGCCTTGCCGGCATTCCGGCGCTGTCGGTGCCGTGTGAATCGACCACCGGCGGTCTGCCTGTGGGCATGCAGCTGCTTGCCCCGGCGTTCGCAGAGGAGCGGTTGTTCGCAGTGGCCGGGAGGCTGGCCGAGGCAGCAGGCGAGCGCGGGTTAGTTGCGAGGCCTGAAAACTATCCGCCGCTTCCGGACTGGGCAGCTGCGAAGGGCTACGAGCTCGACTGGAGCTAATAAGGGCACGCCGGCGATGGGCGTGCGAAAGTGAAAGGCGCTATGTATCAGTCATTTATCGGCCTTGAGATCCACATTCAGCTGTTGACGCGAACCAAGGTGTTCTGCGGATGCCGGTCGGCGTTTGGGGAGGAGCCGAACACCAACGTGTGTCCGGTGTGCCTAGGCTACCCGGGCGTGCTTCCGACGCTCAACGCCGAGGCGATCCGTATGGCCTACGTCGTCGCCCGCACACTCAACTGCGAGCTCGCCGAATATAGCCTGTTTGAGCGCAAGAATTACTACTACCCGGACCTCCCGAAGAACTACCAGATCAGTCAGTACGCCGCCCCGCTCGGACGCGGCGGCTATCTCGATATCGAGTTCCACGGCAAGCGCAAGCGCGTAGGCATCCACGAGGTGCATCTCGAGGAAGATGCCGGTAAGATGATTCACGCCGGCGATATGTCGCTTCTGGACTACAACCGTGCCGGCACACCGCTGCTCGAGATCGTGACCGAGCCCGATATGGAAATCGGCGACGAAGCTGAGCTGCTGTTGCAGCAATTTCGGCGGATGGTGCGCTATCTCGGTGTCTGTGACGGCAACATGGAAGAGGGGTCGATGCGCTGCGACGCCAACGTCTCGGTAAATCGACACGGCCAAGGACTCGGCTCGAAGGTTGAGATTAAGAATCTGAACTCCTCGCGCTTTGTGCGCAAAGCGCTCAATCACGAGATCGCGCGCCAGGAAGAGATCCTCTCGCACGGTGGAACGATCCCGCAGGAAACGCGCCTGTGGAATGAGAATCGCGACCTCACCGAGACGATGCGCACAAAGGAAAGCGCGCATGACTATCGCTATTTCCCGGAACCCGATTTACCCCCGTTTACCACCACAGCGCAGTTCTTGGGTGCGGTCGAAGCTTCGCTCGTGGAGCTTCCACTCGAGCGGCGCGACCGTTTTATCGAGCAGTATGATCTCGCGACTCACCAGGCTGATTTCTTGACCGAAGAGCGGCCGCTGGCCGATTACTTTGAGGCGGCGGTGGAGCACGGCGCCGAGGCGCACGCGGCGGCCACCTGGCTCGCCGCCGATGTGCGTAAGATGCTCAACCGCCGGCGGATTGAGGTGCAGGACAGCCCACTCACACCCAAGCGCCTCGCTGAGCTGTTGCAGTTGCTGGCCGAGAGTCGCATTCACGGCAAGATCGCGAAGCAGACGCTCGGCGAGATCTTTGAGACCGGCCGCGACCCGCTTGAGATCATTCGCGAAAACGGCTGGGAGCAAATCACCGACCCGGCCACTCTCAGTGAGTACGTCGACCAGGTGCTTGCAAGGCACCCGAAGGCGGTGCAGCAGGTTCGCGACGGTGATTCCAAGCCGATTGGGTTCCTCGTCGGGCAGGTGATGAAGGCGAGCTCCGGACGCGCCGAACCGCGGGCGGTGCAGGAGTTAATCATCGCTAAGCTCGAGCTCAAAGTGGTGCAGGTGCTTTCGTTCGGGGGCGCGATCAGCGGAGTTCGCCGGGCCGACGGCTTGGTGGAGCCGGGAGACCTCGTGAGTCTGGGCGAGCTCTTCGCTCAAGACGGCTTCGCCGATAGCGTACGCTTCGACGAGCTGCATCTGGGGCGTTTCCTGAGCGAAGAGATTACCCCGCAGGACTGGGCGATTCTGCTGTCGGAGGTCGCCTCGCGGCTGCAGACCGGTGCTGCAGACGGTATTGTGATCGCCCACGGCACCGATACGCTCAGCTACACCGCCTCGCTTCTGTACTGGTGCTTTGCCGATACGAGCGCTCCAATTGTGCTTACCGCTTCGGTGCTGCCGCACGACAAGCCTGGTGAGGAGCCTCACCCACACTCCGATGCACTGCGCAACCTCAAGGCGGCAGTCCGCAAGGCGATGAGCGGTGAACCCGGCGTGCACGTAATTTACGGAGACGCAGACTTCTCGCCCCTGAATCTGAAGTTTGAAGGACTCTTGCCGTTTAGCGCGCCTTCACGTGCTCACGAAGCTGCGGGGCGTAAAGGGGCGGTTGGGGACCGCGGGGCTGCCGAATCAGCCGCGGCCGGCGCGCTGAGCCTAGGCCGCTTTCGCAACTGGAACATGGAAAGCCCGGTCTATCGGGGGCGCCCGATCTCGCGCGAGATCGGCGAGCTCCCGCGAGCCGAGCTCACCCGTAAGCTCGAGCAGGCGGTGCGCTCCGTCTTCATCGCCAAGGTGTTCCCGGGCATGCAGGGCGACACTTTGATCGCGCTCATGAATGCGGGGGTGCGCTACTTCATCCTCGAGCTGTTTGATACCGGTACCGCCAACCTGCGCGAAACGCCCTACAGCTTGCGCAAGGCGTTTCAGCATGGTGAGCAGGCCGGCGCGCTGTTCTTTTGCACGTCGCAGCAGGAGATCGCGGTGGATTTCTCAGAGTACGTCACCGGCCATGAGCTGTGGCGTGAGGGTGCCATTCCGATGGGCCGGCTCACCACCGAGTCCGTGTACACGCGCCTGTTGGCTGCGCTTATGGTGGCCGAGAACGACGATGAGCTTGTGAAGTTGATGGAGGACTGATAGATGCGAACCCTAGCAAGCGCGGTGGCTTCCAAAACAGATCAAGAGGTGGAGCTCTCAGGTTGGATCCACCGCGTGCGTGATCTCGGAGGGATTTCATTCGTGCTGCTGCGCGACCGCAGCGGAATAGTGCAGCTGGTCTACGACGGCAAGGCGGAGTACACGCTCGAGTCGGTCGTCACGGTGCGTGGCCGGGTGCAGGTCAACGACAAGGCACCGGGCGGTTATGAGGTGCGGGTGGCCGACACCGAGCTACTGGCCGCGGCCGAGCCTGACCTGCCGATCTCGGTGAACCAAGACCCCGAGAGTATCGGCATCGAGGCGATACTGGACAATCGCATTATCTCGCTCCGGAATCCCAAGATTCTGGATGTGTTTCGTCTGCAGGCCGGTATTGTGCAGTATTTCGCGGAGTATATGCGCAGCCGGGACTTCACCGAAATCAAATCGTCGAAGCTGATTGGGACCGGGACCGAGGGCGGTACCGGGCTGTTCGCGGTAGAGTATTTCGAATCCAAAGTGTTTCTGGCGCAGTCGCCGCAGTTCTACAAGCAGGCCATGGTCGCCAGCGGCCTCGAGCGCGTGTTCGAGATTGGAGCGGCCTACCGCGCAGAGAAGCACGACACGCCGCGGCACCTGAACGAGTATGTTTCGCTTGATGTGGAGATGGCGTTTATAGATGACGAGAACGACCTCATGGATCTGGAAGTCGGGATCCTGCAGCACATTTTTGCAGGGATTGCGCGCGATCACGCACGCATCCTTAGCGAGTGGGATCAAACTGTCCCGACGCCTGAGCAGGTCGCGAAGATTCCGCGGATTTCGCACGACGATGCGAAGAAAATCGCGTCAGAGCGGCTCGGCAAGCGGCTGTTTGAGATTAACCCGGAAGTTGAACGGGTGGTTTGCGACTGGGCAGCTGAGGAACATGGCGTTGAGGCCGCGTTCGTGTACGGCTTTCCGCGTAAGAAACGTCCGTTCTACACTTTTCCCGAAGGTCTGAAGACGAAGAGTTTTGATCTGTTGTTCCGGGGGCTTGAGATCACTACCGGCGGAAAGCGCATAAACGAGTACGCGATGCTCCTGGAAACCTTGCCGAAGTTCAAGCTCACCGAGGAAGAGCTGGGCGATTACTGCACGATTTTCCGCTACGGCTGTCCTCCGCACGGCGGGTTCGCGATCGGGCTCGAGCGCCTGACTCAGAAGATCCTCGGGCTGCACAACGTCAAGGAAGCTTCACTCTTCCCGCGCGACCGCAAGCGCGTGCGCCCGTAGCGCCTGCGGGCTCAGGCGGGGCGGCTCGCCGGGGCACGGCAGCCGAAGCTACGCGGGCGCTTGGCCGTTACGGCGTCCAAAGTGGTCGCCGAGACTTCGTCGAATCACGCTGCCCTCGGAGAAACAACCGGCAGCGGCGCAAGGAGCTCCAATGAATCGACCGAATCTGCGCACGAGCCTCGCAATAGCGGCGTCCGCAGCGTTGCTCCTGAGCTTGCTGATCGTTAGCGTGATCGCCGGGGGAAGGGGTGAACGTGACGCCGACATCCGCCTCACGCTCGCGACCACCACGAGCACCGAAAACAGCGGTTTGCTCGACGCCCTGTTGCCCGCTTTCGAGCAAGAGCACAACGTTGTTGTCGACGCAATTGCAGTGGGAACCGGGCAGGCGCTGGAGATTGGACGAACGGGCGACGCCGACGTAGTCATGGTGCACGCGCCGGTACTCGAGGAAGAGTTCGTCGCCGAAGGTTACGGCGTTGAGCGCGTGTACTTTATGTACAACGATTTTGTAGTGATCGGGCCGCCGGCCGATCCGGCCGGCGTTAGAGCGGCCGATGGCGCGGTTGATGCGTTCCGGCGCATCGCCGGGTCGGAATCGGTGTTCATCTCGCGCGGCGACAATTCGGGAACGCATATCAAGGAGCTTATGATTTGGCGCGAGGCCGGGGTCCGAGCCGAAGGCGATTGGTATCGGGAAGTCGGCCAGGGGATGGGCGGGGTAATCACGCTTGCGAACGATCAAGAGGCCTACACGCTTTCAGATCGCGGTACCTTCTTGTCGTACGTAGCCGCCATCGACGCGACGATTGTGAACGAGGGTGACGACATTCTATTCAACCCGTACGGTGCTATTGCGGTCAATCCTGAGCGGCACCCGCATACGAAGATTGAGCCCGCCGAGGCTTTTATCGATTATCTCGTGTCCGACGAGGGGCAGCAACGTATTGCCGGCTACACGGTAAACGGCGAGCAGTTGTTCTTCCCTAACGCGCAGTAATATACTCCTGCGGTATGCTGTTACCTTCATTCGGTGAAGCGCTGGGGCTCCTGGCCTCGGGTGACCGAGAGCTCCTCGCGATCACCGCCAACTCGTTGAATTTCGCGATCTGCTCCACCGTGATAGCCGCACTCATCGGCATTCCCCTGGGTATTGTCACGACGCTGCGCGAGTTCCCCGGCAAGCGCGTGGTGATCTCCGTGAGCTACACGCTCATGGGACTCCCGACGGTAGTGGTCGGCTTGCTGGTGTTTTCGTTGCTCTCGCGCTCGGGCCCGCTGGGTGGGTTCGGGCTCATGTTTTCGCCTGCGGCGGTGATAATCGGGCAAGCTATTCTTGCGCTGCCGATCGTTGTCTCGTTGGTCTACGGCGGGCTCGCGCGGCTCGATCCCGAGCTGTACGAGACCTTGATCACGCTCGGAGCCTCGCGCCTTCAGCGCACCGTGAAGATTGTGCGTGAAGCGCGTATCTCGGTGGCCGCGGCGGTTCTCACGGCCTTTGGACGGGTGGTGGGTGAGGTCGGCGCCGCGATGATGCTTGGTGGCAATATCCGCTGGTATACGCGTACGATCACGACCGCGATCGCGCTTGAGACCGCCAAAGGCGCCTTCACGCTGTCGGTCGCGCTCGGTATCGTGCTGATGGTGGTGGCATTCGGAGTCAATTTCGGCTTGAACTACCTGGTCAAGCTTCGTCCGCGGGGGCGGATATTATGAGCGCGGCGCTTGAGATCAGCGGGCTCAGGTTCACGTACCCGGACCTTGACGGCGCGCGCACTCCAAGCGGCGACTTGCAGCCGACCGTTTCGATCGACGAGCTGTCAGTGTCGGCCGGCGAAATCGCTGTGTTGATCGGGGACAACGGCTCGGGCAAAACGACGCTGCTCAAGCTGGTTGCCGGATTGCTGACGCCGGATGCCGGCCGTATTGAGATGCCCTTTTCCCAATCGCGATCACACGGCTCTCACGGCGGCGCGCCGGCCGCGAGCTCCGTGACCACGAGCTGCGCTGCGCGGGGGTCTGCCGGCGGCGGGCTCACGGCGGAGTTTGCCGCCGGGTTTACCGGCGAGTTCACCGACGCGGCGGTGCTGGTGCACCAGAAGCCGTACCTGTTTGCCGAGAATGTGTTCGCGAACGTCGCTTATCCGTTGCGCATCCGCAAGGTGGCGCGAGCTGAGGTTCACCGCAGGACACTCACAGCGCTCGATACGGTCGGGCTCAAGCAGCTTTCCGGTCGCTGGGCTCCGTCGTTGTCCGGTGGCGAAAAGCAGCGGGCTGCAATTGCGCGCGCGTTGGTGCTGCGGCCTGCGGTGCTGGTGCTCGACGAACCAACCTCGAATATCGATTACGGATCGGTCCGCACCATCGAGGCGGTGTTGCGCGAGCTCGCCGATTCCGGGGTTGCGGTTGTGGTCAGCACCCACAACATGGCCTCGGCCTACCGCTTGGCCGATTGTCTTGTCCCGCTCGCGGCCGGCCGGCGACAGCGTCTCGCGGTTAATCTCTTGCGCGGGCGGGCGGTGCCGTCCGAAGACGGGCACATCGGCGTGTTCCGCACCACCTACGGCCCCGAGGTCTTTTGTCCTGCCGGCTGGGAAGGAGCCGGGACGGCGGTGGTTCGCATGGACGATATCATTCTTTCGACCGGCGAGATGGTGAGCAGCGCGCAGAACCGCTTCCGGGGAACGGTCGTGGCGGTTGAACCGATAGAGCACGACCTGTTCTGCGTGGAGCTCGATTGCGGCATACCGTTGAGCTGCTCGCTGACTTATCGATCAGTGGAAGAGCTGGGTATTGCATCCGGAGCCGCTATTCACGCTGCCTTCAAGGCCTCGGCGGTGAAACTATACTGACTGACTTCCAAAGCTTCCTAATTAGGCGCCCGCCCCGCGGCGCAGCATCGCTTTTACCCGTTCGCGTACGGTGTTGATGTCGCTTAAGTCCATCGGCAGGATGACATCGGTGCTCTGTTTGCCGAGTTTCTCCAACTCGGCGATGTACGCCTCGGAGATTCGCAACACCAGTGCATCCTGACCACCTTGGGCGTTTAAGGAATCGGCGACGCGTTCAATGCCCTCGGCAGTCGCTTTCGCGAGAGCCCGAATCTCAGACGCCCGCCCGCCGGCTTCGTTGATACGGCGCTCTTTCTCGCCTTCGCTGCGGTTGATCGCTTCCTCCATCACGCCGACTGAGTAGTTGATCTTCGATTCCATCTCTCCCTGGCTGCGCGCGATCGCCGCACGGCGCTCACGCTCGGCGCGGACCTGTATCTCCATCGCGGTGAGGATATCCTCCGGCACCGAGATGTTCTGTATCTCGTAGCGCGTGATCTTTATGCCCCACGGATCGGTCGCCTCGTCCACCGCCTGCATGATCTCGGTGTTGATCTTCTCGCGCTCTTCAAAAGTCTTGTCGAGCTCGAGTTTGCCGATCACCGAGCGCATCGTCGTCTGGGCCAGCTGGACCGTACCGTAGCGATAATGGGTGATGCCGTAGCTTGCCTTCACCGGGTCTACGACGCGGTAGTACAGTACCCCGTCCACCTCGATCTTGACGTTGTCCCAGGTGAAGCACGGCTGGGTGGGAACATCTACGGCGTGTTCCTTGAGACTGTGGTGATAGCGTACTCGGTCTATAAACGGTACGAGCACATGAAACCCGGCTTGATAGGTGTGCACGTACTTCCCGAGCCGCTCGATTACCATTGCTGTCTGCGCCGGTACGATGCGAATGCTGCGTATGATACCCACGAGTACAATGAGGCCGAGCAGTCCGAATACGATGATAATTGGTACGAACGCGATCATGATTGGCCCCCTTGTTTCTTCCGCTCGCCGCCTCCGCGCGGTCGTGCCCCACCGCCGGTCGTCTCGTCTGCGCCGCCGCGGCGGGCGGAGCCTCCGGCCGCATCCGTTCCCGCGATGGTTCCCAGGATCTCACCCGGTTCGGGGTTGTGGCCCCGGATGGCCTGCACTATCGAGCGCACTCCGGCCAGGTCGTAGGGCAGCACCGAGGTCTGTGCAGTCTGCATGATCTGACCCAAACGCGCGACGAACTGTTCCGCGATCTGCAGCGTTACCGCTTCCTGCCCGTGCGGGTGCGAGATCGCCTTCGCGACATCACGTACACCGTCGGCGGTGGCTTGTGCCACGATTGTGATCGCTTCGGCCCTGCCGTCGGACTCGTTGATGCGTCTGGTCTTTTCGCCCTTACTGAGATTGATCGCTTCCTGCCGTTCGCCTTTGCTGACGTTGATACGCGCTTCTCGCTCGCCTTCACTGGTGAGGATCTCTGCGCGGCGCTCGCGCTCAGCGCGAACCTGCTGCTCCATCGCCTTGAGTACGGTATCGGTGGGGGTGATGTCGCGAATCTCGTAGCGGGTGACCTTGATGCCCCAGGGGTCGGAGGCTTCATCGATCGCCTTGACCACCGCATTGTTGATACGGTCACGCTCGCTGAAGGTGTTGTCCAGACCGATCTTCCCGATCTCGCTGCGCATTGTGGTTTGGGCGAGCTGCGCCGTCGCAAAGCGGTAGTTCTCGATCCCGTAGCTCGCGCGCTCGGGGTCTACCGCCCGCAGGTACAGGATCCCGTCAACGGTCACCTGTACGTTGTCTTGGGTGATGCACACCTGCGGCGCAACGTCAATCACCTCTTCTTTGAGAATGTGCTTATACGCTACCACCTGAAACACCGGGATCACGAGGTGAAAGCCCGGCCCGAGCGTTCGTTTGTACTTTCCAAGCTGTTCGACCACCCAGGCTTCCTGCTCGGGTACGATGCGAATCAGCTTGAAAAACACCGTAAAAAACAGCACCACCACGAGAAACGTGACGATGTACATGCCCACAAGACTCATTTCCACTCCCTCTCGGGCTCGTCGGCGAGCGCATCGCCCTCGCTGCCCGAAGCCCGCGAGCTCAAGTCGTCCTCCAGCTCATCGAGCATTGATTTTGTGACTAACAGCGTCATGCCCTGCTGTTTGAGAATTTCCACGCGAGCGCCTTCAGGCAACTCCTCATCGTAACTTACCGCCCGCCACGTAGTGCCTTGAAACTGTACCCGGCCGGGTGAGTTCGGAGAGATCGCTTCCACAACCTGTGCGTGCAGGCCGGTTGCGGCGGTCTCACGCCGCTTGCGGTCGAACATGGTACCGCTGAACGCACTCTTGAAGCGCTTCCGCAGCGCAACCATCGAGAGAACCGAGAAGGCCAGCCAGGAGAAAACTTGGAGCGGAATGCTGCCGGCTACTGCGGGTACGAAGGCCACAAGGCCAGCGGTGGCCAGCGCGCCGAGGCCGATGAAAAACATTACGAACTCGGGAACAACGAACTCGCTGAGAATCGCCGCAAGCCCCAGTAGCGACCAAAAAAAGGCAGCCATACGTCAACTTAAGCAGCCGATAGCGCCCGCGTCAAGGAAATATAGCTTGGGATCCGAAAAGAACCAGGTGTTGCCGGGCACCGCTATCCGCCGGTCCTATCCGGCGGCCGGGAGCGCCTGCTGCCGTGCTCCGGCGTCCCGGCTCCCTGCACCGGTTTCACCCCCGGTTGTGCAAGCTCCGGCGCACGCAGTTCACCGCCGCGGCCGTCGTCGCTGCGGGAAGCTGTTCTACGCGCGCCCCCCGGGAGTGGAGCTGCGCGGCTACCTGCGCCTCGGTGCGCTGGGTTGCCGTGGGCGCGCCGGTGACGGTGTGCGTCTCGGAGCGCTGCGTTGCGGCGGCCGGGCCTGGCGAAGCCGCCGATTCGGGCAGCAGCAAATAGAGGTGGGCCGCGGCGGGTTCCGATGCACGCTCGGCTGCACGCCCCGTTTCGTACTCGGGGGGCGCCGAGAGCGCGATGACCAATGCGTCGGTTGTGCACACCAACAGCGGGCCGGCCTGCCGGGCCAGCGCCGCCTCAGCGGCGTGCTGCGATCGCTGAAGCTCGGTGGTGTACGTGCCGGTGCCGCCTACCTCCAACAGCTCACCGCGAATCGTGCGCATGTCGGGAACTGCGAGAGTGTTGAACTCAGCCGCAAGGCTGATGGCAAGCTCGCCGCGTTCGTTGGATGCTCCGCCGAGCAAGCAGACGCGGTGTTGGTAATACGGCCGTACCGGTCCGGGAATATGGCGCCAATGATCAGCCGGGTTTTGACGTATCACGGTCGCCGAGATCGGGAAGTTGCTGCGTGCCGGATCAACGGGGATGAAGCGCGCGCCGAGCTCGGCTGCGAGCGGCGCGCCATACGTTTCCGAGGCGAATACGTACTGCAGCGGTTTCCTGAGGCGCTGTCGGATAAACGCAGCCCAGATCTCGTGCGCCCGCGGATTGCTTCGGCTTGCTTCCGGGATCTCTTCGGTGACGTGCACGACATTCAGATCAGGGAAGAGCTCGCGTACCCATTGGTAGCGCAGCGCACCGGGAATCGGCTCGTGTGCAAGGGTACAGACCAGGACGGTCACACGATCTGCGAATCGGCGCGCGAACTCAATCAGATACCGATGACCGTTGTGCGGCGGCATGAAGCGCCCCATCACTAGTCCGTGGGTTTGGCCTCCGGACCTGAGCATAGTTCAGAGTAGCTGGTTGTTCCGGCGAAATCAACCGCAGCGAAGACACCGCCGAGAGGACTTACGCCGCGCGTGTGCGAGCGAGCCTTGCGAAAGACGCTTCACGTCCCCTGACCGTTTTGCGGCAAGACCAATACCGTTCTTAGGAGAATCGCTGAACTGGCGGCGGTTGAGTTGCGTCGAGGCGGCGTTCTCGGGTAGGTTAGGATTTCATTCGCGCTACAGCGCGCAACTCCAGTGCAAAGGAAAGTGCAATACTCGTGCAGGATCAGCATAGCTCGGTTTTCGATTCGGACCGAGCCTTTTTCAAAGCGCTCGGGCGCCTAGCGGTGCCGATAGCACTACACACCTTCGTCATCACCGCGCTGAACTTCATCGACACCGTGATGATCGGGCGTCTGGGTGAGGTGGAAATCGCCGCGGTGGCGATCGCAAACCAGGTCTTTTTCCTGTTCATGCTGTTTCTCTTTGGTGCCGGCAGCGCAGCAGCTATCTTTACCGCGCAGTACTGGGGGCGTGGTGACATCGCCGGTATTCGCCGTACGGTCGGCGCGGCCTTGGTTCCCTCTCTTGCCGGTGCCTTGGTGTTCTTTAGCGCTGCTCGATTCATTCCCGAACTCGTGTTCCGGGTATTCACCGAAGACCAAGCGGTGAGCACGCTCGGCAGCGACTATCTGCGCGTGATCGCGCCGAGCTACTTTGCAACTGCGATTACGGTGCTGTTTGCGGCGGTGATGCGCAGCACCGGCAATGCACGGCTGCCGCTGAAGGTTTCGGCTGTCTCGGTGGCGCTAAACGCGGGGTTGAACTTGGTCCTCATTTTCGGTGTGGGGCCGTTTCCGGCGCTCGGTGTTGTGGGCGCGGCGCTCGCGACGACGATTGCTCGTACCGGAGAAGTGATGGTGCTGGTAGCGCTTGCCTTTCGGAAACGCGAGCCGGTTGCCGGTAGCCCGCGCGAGTGGTTTGCGTTCAGTCCCGGCTTCCTGGCGTTGTACTGGCGTACAAGTGTACCGGTGTTATTGAACGAGATCGGCTGGGCGAGCGGCATGACCGCCTACGTTGCAGTGTTTGCGCGCATTGGCACCGAAACGGTAGCGGCCTACAACATCGCCGACGTCGTGTTCCGGCTCCTGTTCGTGGTGTTCATCGGCAGCGGCAGCGCTACCGCGGTGTTGATCGGCAACACGATCGGCGCCGGCCGGCCCGATCTCGCCGCCCGCAGGGCGCGAGTGATCATGATTGCGACCCCGCTGCTGGGCTTGGCGATGGGCCTGCTCGCGATGGCGATGGCTCCGTTTGTGCCGCGCTTATACGCCGTCGCACCGCACGTTCGTGAGATCGTTACCCATATCATGCTGGTGTTCGTGCTTGTGGCCCCACTCAAGGTCTGTAATCTGCATATTGTGGTGGGCCTTCTGCGCAGCGGTGGAGATACCACCTTCAGTCTGCTCGTGGATGTCGGCATCTTGTGGGTGGTTGGTGTTCCCCTGGTGGCGGTTGCCGGCTTGGCATGGGGCATCGCGCCGGCATTGGTGTTCTTGTGTACCGGTGTAGAGGAGCTGGTGAAGCTCGCGTTCGGCGTTCGGCGGATACTTTCGGGCCGCTGGATCAACGACCTCACGAGAGTCGATAGGGGCGCAGTGGCATAAACGCCCAGAGTTCCGACAGCAGCAGACCACCGAGAATAATTGCGCCGCCGAGCACTTCCGCGTGGCTCAGTGGCTGACCGCCGAACACGAGACCGAAACTCGCGGCGAACACCGGTTCAAGCGCGAAAACGATCGTTGCCCGCACCGGGGTGGTGTCTTTCTGAAAACGCGTCTGTAAGCCCAACGCCCCGGCGGTGCCGAGGACTCCCAGGTAGACTAGCGCGCCGAGCAGCGCCATGGTCGGCAAAAACTCGGGGTGCTCGAACAGCAGCACTGCGAAGCTTGCTGCGACCGCAACTACCGCGAACTGCACTACTGCGAGCGCGCGCGGGTCGCTGTTGCGCGCATAGCGATCCAGATACACAATATAGAGCGCCAGGGTCACCGCACTGATAAACGTGATCGCATCACCATAGTTCAGTCCGCCCGCGCTGGGCGAGCTGAAGACGTAGGTACCCAAGAACACGATCGCCAAGCCTAAGAGGTTTCCGGCGGAGAGCGGCTTGCGTGCGATGAAGAACTGCAGCGGCGGGATGAAGATCGCGAACAGATAGGTAATGAAGCCCGAGCGTGCAGCAGTAGTGTACTGCAAGCCGACTGTCTGCGCGATATACGCGGCGGTGAGCAATAGTCCCAACACCCAGGCCTGCCGGAGGGTTCGCCTCCTGAGGTGTTTCAGCCGGCGGCCCCACAACACGCCCACTATGACCGCGGCCATCCAAAAGCGCAGCGCGATCAGGAGCACCGGTGAAACGTCGTTCAGGCCGGATTGCGTGACCACGAACGTTCCGCCCCAGATGACGGTAACACCAATGAGGACGAGCTCGGCACGTAGCACGGTATTACATTTCATCGGGAGCCTACTGTAGCAAATTATGCAAGAACTGTAAGGCTGGTCTTTCCGGGATTGTTGGGGTAAGATCGAAAGTGATCATGCAATACTTTACACGGCTCTTGAAGTCGGCGCTGATGAGGTTAGGTAGGCTGTGCTCGCCGGGGGCGCAGACCGTTGAGACCGGCGCACGGGTTCCCGGTCTCGGCGCCCGCACCGGTGCGGCGTTTATTATGATCCTGGCGGCCGTTGTGAGCGGTTGTCAAACGCCGGGGCCGCCGCCGGCGCGAAGCGAGCCCGCGATAGCTGCGCTGCTCGCGCAGTTCGACGGCGCCGGTGCGGCCGACCTGATGGAATTGTCGCGCCGGCCCTTCGTACTCGACCGGGAGATTCTGCACCTGCCGCCGGATCTCGAGATGCTATGGAGCGGCGTGGCTGCGGCCGAGCTGGGGTTCGCCGAGGCGCGCATTCGCTCAATTCAGCCTGTCTACGCCGACAGTTACCGGGAGTTTGCCGGCACGCCGGCGATGCGGCGTCATTTTGAAAAGATGGTTGTCGGCGCTGATGCGAGCATCGTTGATGTGGAGACACCGTCGGGGGAGCGCTACGCGCTGCTGTTAGGAGGCAGCCGCAGGCGGCTGCCCGAGCTCTACGGCCTGCGCGGGCCGCTTGAGGTTTTGGCTTCGATGCGCGGCGGCAGGGTAGCGCCGGCGAGCTCCGGCGACTCAGCGGTCGACGAACCGGATGCGGGCGAGATTCCGCACAGGGTGATCGTCACCGGGGAGAACGACAAGCGCGAGCTCGCGTTTCCCGGCGGACGCTTGCGGTTCGGGCCGTACAGCGTAGCGGCAGTGAGCGAGCAGCAGATCAATGAGCGCCGCGTGCTGAAGGTGACACCGACCCTTGGAGAGTTTCGGCTTGAGGTTGATGCTATTGCTAACGGGGGCGCGGGCGCCGGTGTAGACAGTCCCGCCGGCGAGCCGCCGGCGATTACTGCGGTGGAGCTTACGAGGTTCGGAAGCAGCGTGACGGTGGTGGTGGATCGGCGCGAACAGCCCGGCACAACCGCCGGGCCGAAAAGCGAGCTGGTGGTGCTGGCGGCCTCAGACGGGGCAACGATCTTCGCGAGCGTCAGCGGCGAGTTTGCGGTGCGGACCGGTGGGAGACCAACGCACATCGGCGCTCGTGAGGCGCTGGAGGTGCTTCCCGGCGGGCGCCCGGGCGACAGGCTGCGTTGGATCGGCGATACGATTAGCTACGCAAGCTATGAGCGCGACCGCCGTGATCGTTTCTTGAGCAACCCGGTCGTGGGCTTGTTGCAATTGCAGCGGGTCATGGCGTCTTACCGCTCCGAGGTCGCCGCCGGCGGTAGACGCGCCGCCCATTCGGGGCCGGCCGCGCGTGCAATGCGAGTGTACATGTTGCCACGGCTGTACGTAGCGATGAAGGTAGAGTATCTGCGCGAGTTCGAGCAGCCGCAGTACCTAAGCTTCGCCGAAATCTACCGCGCGGTTGCCGACGAATATGAGCTCGGGATCGAGCCGCGCTTGTAATACCGGCCGACGTGGCGTTACATTGAGCGTGAGCGAGCGAGAGAGGACAAGGCATGATATCGAACCAAATCAGCTTTGAAGACTTCTGGAAGGTCGATCTTCGCATCGGTCGCGTTGTCGAGGCAGCTGAGTTTCGTGAGGCGCGCTACCCCGCATACCGGCTCCAGATTGATTTCGGTCCGGAGCTCGGTATCAAGGAGTCCAGCGCCCAGATCACGAAGCTCTACCGCCCCGAAGGCCTGGTGGGTCGTCAGGTCGTTGCGGTGATCAACTTCCCGCCGAAACAAATTGGGCCGATGCTGTCGGAGGTGCTGGTGCTCGGCGTGGAGTTAGACGACGGACGAGTTCCGCTGCTCACGGTCGACCGTGAGGTGCCTATCGGTAGCCGCGTCTCGTAGCCGGTGGCGGGCATAGCGACGCTCGCAAACACCAAACAGACCGAACGTTCCGCGATTAGAGGTCCGCCAGAGTCAAAATAGGGATGAGCGCGTAGGCGGGCTCCTCGTAGGGGTGCGCCTCAATCAACGCCGTGACGGCCGGCATGACGAGATCGT
>PWQX01000252.1 GCA_003556605.1 Spirochaetaceae bacterium | reverse complement strand
CCGCCGATGATAATCAGCCACATCGCAATACGGGGTACGAATAGCTCCATTGGGCGGAGCGGCGAGGAGAACGTCCAGATGAAGCCTCCGATACCGGCGAGCGCTAGTACCAGGCCGACGATACCGTTGTGCGTTAGTCTTTTGGCAATCACGCTGCAGTAACCTCAAATTGCACTTGTGAGCATCGCTATGCGCGGCGCGTTACGGTGTATAGCGGCACCAGCCGCAACGCACGTGTCTGAAGCGGGCTGCACGCCTGCCCCAGACACGCCACCGTTGTACCGTCTGCAATGTCGAAGTATCAGTTACTCAAGGTAGTCCGCCAGCCAATCCTTATACCGTGGGACCATGTTCTCTTCAACATCCATGAAGAACTCCCAGGTCTCCTCGGGGTCAAGGTAGTGCGCAACGATACCTATGTTCTGGTAGTTTTGAACAAAATCGGGGTCCTCCGCGATCTCAGCCATGGCGTTGGTTAATCGCTCGATTACCTCAGGCGATGTGCCCTGCGGCCCCCACAACGCAAGCGGATGAGGCTCCCGGCCTTCAATTCCGAACTCCGCGATGTTGGGTATCTCGGGCATGAGCGGATCGCGGTCGATAAGAATCTGAGTATTGACGAGGACGGTCAGGTCGCCGTCTTGATGCAGCGGGCGTGCGGCCGCGAGGCTTAGATGACCCAGATCTACGTGACCGCCGGTAAGGTTCAAAGCCACATCTGCTCCTCCGGCTAGGCCGACGTAGGTATAATCCAGCTCGTTCGGATCAAGAATGAGCTCTGCGATGAAGTGCATCATGTTGCCCTCACCCTGGCCGCCGAGAACAAGCTCCCCGGGGTTATCCCTGATGTACCCAATGAGATCCTCAAGTGTTTCCCAGGGCGCACCCGCCTTTGACCCAACCGCGAATGTGGGGCTGGCCAGAGTCCCAACGGGTTCAAAATCGTGAATCGTGAAACCGCGGTCGCCTGCCGCCGGCTCGAACAGCATGATGAGCGGGTGAGCCCACATGAAAATATTGGAGTCGGGCGACTGGGTCGAAACGTAATAGGCTGCTTCTGTTCCCATTCCTCCCGGCATATTGACGACGCTTGCCGTAATGCCGTGGCCACCAAGCGCCTCAGCCAGGTAGCGCGCCGACAAGTCGTTGGAACCACCGGCACCGAACCCCACGACAATAGTGATTTCGTCGGCGACTTCAGCAGCCTCCGGTTCTCCCGCGGCCATGAGTATCGGTGTCGCTATGAGCAGTAATGCGATAGCGAACCCACAGAGTTTCACACCTTTTTTCTTCATATGCAGCCCTCCTTTGCTAAACTGCTGAAATGGCGGGACGTAAGAGAACTCTGCTTGCTCTATTACTTGTCCCTTTCTTGCTCGAAGTGCCTTACCTGACTTCTCAGGTTGCACGTTCAGTGCAGGTTGATTGTACGCTAGCACGGACCCCTGCGCAAGCACCGGAGCTAATATTTATGCACTTCGAATGGTAGTTCTGCGGCGATTATCCGGCAGCCCGAGCCGTGGTAAGCCAAGGGACGGCCCCGTAACGGGGCCGTCCCATAGCGAAGGTGACTCGCTGCGCCGTGGGCAAGCACGGCACAGTAGGCCGAGAAACCGGTGTTACTCTTTTTCCAGCCAGCCCTTGGCGCGCTCAACAGCTCTCTGCCACCCGGCATAGAGTTCATCACGCTCGGCCTTGCTGATCTGCGGCTCGAATTTGCGATCGAGCTCGAAAGTTTCCGCGAGGTCTTTCTGGTCTTTCCAGAAGCCCACGGCAAGACCGGCAAGGAATGCCGAACCGCGTGCGGTGGTCTCAACGATCTTCGGGCGCATTACCGGAATGCCGAGGATATCGGCCTGGAACTGCATCAGGAAGTCGTTGTTGGCCGCCCCGCCGTCTACCTTCAGCTCTTTCACTTCGATCCCGGAGTCTTCCTCCTGGCACTCAATTGCGTCACGAGTTTGATAGGCGATCGATTCAAGGGTAGCGCGTATGACGTGCTCCCGGCTTGAACCACGGGTGAGTCCGACGATCGTACCACGCGCATACATGTCCCAATGCGGAGCGCCGAGACCCACAAAAGCGGGAACCACGTAGACACCACCGGTATCGGGTACCTTGCTGGCGTAGTAGTCGGTGTCGGCCGAATCGTGAACGAGTTTCATCTCGTCACGGAGCCATTGCACCGCAGCACCGGTGATAAAAATAGCGCATTCAAGCGCGTACTCAACCTTGCCTGCAAGGCCCCAGGCTATGGTGGTCAACAGTCCGGTCTTAGACGGAATCTCCTGCTCACCGGTGTTCATCAATGCGAAGCTTCCGGTGCCGTAGGTGTTCTTACCCGTACCGACCTCGAAACAGGCCTGACCGAACAGGGCACCCTGCTGGTCACCGATGGCGCCGGCAACCGGGATCTTGGCCCCGCCGAAGGTTTCGGCAGCGGTATGTCCGTATACTTCGCTGGAAGGGCGAACATCGGGCAGCATGGCCTTCGGAACACCCAGCCATTCGGTGAGTTTGTCGTCCCACTTGAGTTCTTTGATGTTGTACATTAGGGTGCGTGAAGCGTTCGAGTAGTCGGTGACGTGTGCCTCACCACCGGTAAGCTTCCAGATCAGCCAAGTATCGATTGTACCGAACAGCAGGTCGCCGGCTTCGGCCTTTGCGCGGGCGCCTTCAACGTTGTCGAGTATCCACTTGACCTTGGTTCCCGAGAAGTAAGCATCGATGACGAGTCCCGTGTTTTCCCGTACGTAATCGGTCAGACCGTCATTCTTCATCTGCTCGCAGATCGGTGCGGTGCGGCGATCCTGCCAGACGATCGCGTTCATTACGGGTTTGCCGGTGTTCTTGTCCCACACAACCGTAGTTTCGCGCTGATTGGTGATGCCCATTGCCGCAATCTCTTCGGGCTTGGCGCCGATACTTTCGATTACTTGGCGGGCAACACCGCTCTGGGTAGCCCAAATGTCCATGGGGTTGTGCTCAACCCAGCCCGGCTTCGGGTAGATTTGTGGGAACTCTTGTTGAGCAACACTCGCGATCTCGCCCTCGTGGTCAAACAGAATTGCACGTGAACTTGTCGTACCGGCATCAAATGCCATTACGTATTTCTTGTCTGCCATGTGTCTTCCTCCGAAACAACAAACATTGATGTATTCCTACTGAGATAACATCTCAGCTAAGCTCTTGCTGTAGCGTCGCCGGCGCTGTCTGGTTTACAGCGCCGGCCAATTGTGCTTGCGCGTTACCGTCAGTTACAGCGCCCACGTCATGAACGGCAAGGCTGCAGAGAGCGCCATAATCAGTGACCACGAAATGAAGATCGCGAAGGCCGGCGGGTCAACATGGGTATCACCCCAACTGATAAACAGCCGAGCGCCGAGCTCACCGATCAACGCACCGATTAGACCAAACACCGCACCGCCGATAACGCCGGCTACCGGATCGCCCGTAGCGGTCAGTACCGCAAGGGCTCCGAGAGCGCCGGGCAGCGTCACATGGTGAGTTACCGATATCGGTCCGATCGAGTTCAATACAATGAGCGAGGCTGCCGAGATACCGAACCCGATGAAGACGCTGCCGGTAATGATCGACATCCAACCAGACAGCGCACCCACGAATATACCAATCAATACAACCAACTCAATTCGGCTGTGGAAGGGAAGCCACGCGTTGTGACGATCCTCCGGCAGCGACATGCGGGAGGGAGCAACATTGGGATCAAACTTTCCTAAGAGGCCGGTCTTTCCGGGTGAAAGAGTGAGTCGTACGATTACGGCGGACAGGAACACGCCCAACGCAACGTTATCGGTCGGTAACGCCAGAACGCCCTCTCCGACGGCGCGAATCAAGTGGCCGATCACGCCGAACAATCCACCTATGAGTAGGACTTGATAGAAGTCGGCTCGTACACCGCCTTTGGTCGGCGGGCTCAGGATGTCGCGGCCGGCGTCAAGGATGCCTTTTTTCGCTGCGAAAGCCGTTGCAGCGACACCTCCGCCGAAGGAGATGTGCGGCCCGAACACCGCTCCAAAACCAACATGCCCGGTTACGTTGGGTGCTTCGGCACCCGTTGCTTCAACGATCACGGTAACCATCTCACCGGCGATTACGAGAAATCCAGTGAAGATGAACGCGGGCAACGCTCCGATGGAGGCACCAAATAACCCGCCCCCGAAGGCGGCGATTATGTATCCGATGCTAAAAAATTCTGTGAGAACTCCATCCATAACTAACCTCCTGTGTCGAAAGGAACTAATCGTTATCGTGTGAAGCTTGCTGCTGCCTTTCTGATCAGGGTAGACCCGATTTGTACAGTTGTCAAACAAAAATGGACGTTTGTAACGAAAAAGTATCTAAATCAACAGGTGAGGAGTTACGTTTATCGTGGGATCGGCAACTGTCCGAAACTGTAGAAGGCGCTATACCCGTATTACGCCAATTCTTGCCTGTTCCCTCGGCGACGCACAGCGCCGATTCGGCTCTCTTAAGCAGCTCTCTTAAGCAATTGTGCTACCCTTGTGGTTTTCTGCGCCGCCGTCGGAAACGCTGAGGCTAATCGCGTACACGTTGCCACTTTGCATCAGCGTCATACGGGTAGGTGACCGTGAGAGCGCCTGCAGCGTTCAGCTTGGCAAGGTCTTCGGCTGTGAGGTCCCAGCCGATTGATCCGAGGTTTGTCTGCAACTGCTCTACGGTGCGTGCTCCGATGATCGGTGAGGTTACAACATCGTTTTGGAGTAGCCAGTTGATCGCTATCTGTGCGGGAGTCTTGCCACGCTCCTCGGCCACCTCAAACAGCGCGTCAAGCACCTGCCACGTGACCTCGTTGTTATGTGCGCTCCAGCGCTCGCCCCAGCCATGGTCCTCGGCGGTTGCGATTCGCGTCTCCGGCGGCGGTGAGGCCATGCCCCGGTAAAACTTGCCGCTCAACCAACCGCCGCGCAAGGGGCTCCAGGGCATTACGCCCAAACCCTCGTGACGACAGACATCCAGCAGTTCCCACTCGGTCGCCCGGCATAGCAGGTTGTACTGCGGCTGCAGAGATACGAACGGGTCCCAATCGTGGGCCCGTGCAATATCAAGCGCCTTCTGCAATTGCCAGCCCTTGAAATTACTGGCGCCGACGTAGCGCACTAATCCTTGGCGGACCAAGTCATTCAAGGTTCGCATGATCTCTGTGAGCGGCGTCAAGGGGTCCCAGCCGTGTACCTGATACAGATCGATGTAGTCTACGTTCAGGCGTTCAAGGCTATGTTCTACACCGGCCATAATGTGTTTGCGTGATAGCCCGCTATCGTTCGGGCCCTCGCCGATTGGATACCGCACCTTTGTCGCAATCACGAAATCATCGCGCCTGTTGTTCGCCAACCAGGCGCCGAGAATGCGTTCCGACTCTCCCCGGGAGTACACATCGGCGGTATCTATGAAGTTGCCGCCGGCCGCAGCGAAGGCATCGAGGATCGTATAGCTGTCGGTTTCGGTTGTCTCACGCCCAAACGTCATAGCGCCGAGGCACAACTCACTGACTTTCATGCCGCTATTGCCCAATAGATGATACTGCATCACGTCTCCCTCTTCGTGTCTCTTTGTGTGTCTGGAAAGTGCAGCTGTTGCCAAGTCTCGCCGTCAATGTAATGGGCGGGCCATGTGACGTAAGGGCACAATCGACACCGAAGAAAAAACGGGCCCGCCTATATTCCGTATAAGCGGGCTCGAACGATCGACGACGTCTCGGTGAGTTTTCAAGAACGATCGAGCGTAGCGGTCCGGCACCAAGTTCCGGACCATGTCCTGATTCTG
>PWQX01000184.1 GCA_003556605.1 Spirochaetaceae bacterium | reverse complement strand
GGCGAACGCTGTAGGACCGCACGACATAAGCGGCAACTACTTCTGGGGCGGCAGCGGCATCTGGGCGCCGAGTGGGATGAGTATCGTGCAGGCGTCGAACATTACCGCCGAGCTCATACTCGTCCACAACGTGGATATCCGCGGGCAGCTCACGCATGAACGGGACGACTTTGACTACCGGATAGACTTTTCGCGCTTCTACCGCCATATGGAGGAGAAGGGTTCTGCACCCTAATGCATTCCGGTCTCCGCCCGAGCCGGCCCACCCCCTAATACAGGAGCCGCCTGTACTCGACGGCAAGACCAGCTTAGAAGGAAATGACCGAAAGATCGGGAATAGAGGAGTGAACAGGCACCGTATCCAGGTTTTGCGCCCCGTGCTTCAGTAATTCGTAACGAATTCTTGCGAGAGCCAAATCGTGGTTGTCGGTCTCCACCTGTATAGTGTATTCGCAGTACTCGTCACCGGACGTTTTCGTCGGTTCATTGCCGAAAAGCTGGTTCTTCTTCAGATACTCCTCTATTTCTTGAGATCGCGACGATTTCACGTTAAAGACCAAAAGTACTTTGTTTTCCGCGTTGATACAGCCGTAGAGGTTTAGAAGAAACATGTGAAGCAGCTCTTTTTTGGCGTTATCCTTTAGAATAACCGGATTAATCCATATACTCGTTTCGGACGTTATGATCTCTTCAACGATTTTCAAACCATAGCTTTTCAGCGCGCTTCCGGACTGGGTAATCTCCACGCCGAAATCGGCTCCGCCGTTGGTAATCTTTGCCTCTGTTTTTCCCCACGTCTCGTAAATGATAATCCCGGAATCAATTCTCGAGGGAGACTTGTATTTTTGAACCGCGAACGGTGAATAGTCCTCCAGCTTGCCGATCCGCTGTAGTGCTTTTCTGACCCATTCCAAAGCGATGTAGGGCATTTCGGAAACGACGGTGAGTAGTTCCTTTTCTTTAGTAAGCCGCCGGAGGTAGTCATCAATGCTTTGTTCAGGGCACGCATTAGCGATAATACCGACAATACGAACACCCCCGCGGCTGAGTGACATGATTCGGGTGAGTTGTATCGTGGTATTGTATTCAAGCTCTAGTTCCAGACGGCGTTCTTCTATCCAGTCATCGCCGGCGATGGCAACATCAAGCTCTCCAATCGCGAGTTGAGAACCGAATTCCTGGGGACGCCCGTCCCATCCATACAGAAAATCAACTGTTGTGAACCGTGAAGGTCCGCCCGACTCATACCCGCTGGCCTCAAAACCGGCTCTTTCCAGAAGTTTGATCAGATTCCCGCCTCTATTCGGATTCGCGAGTGAACCGGCCGGCATGCCTATCCGTAATTCTCCGTTCATTCCGGCTCCTCAACATTTATTAAAGATTCTTCATCCGTCAGCGCGCGATAGTAACAAGACCTATACGGAGAACCGTCCTCTTTCTTCACATGACACGCTCCTTTACCCTGAGGTGTGACAAGATAGAGAAGCGAATTCTGTTCACAGTTGATCCGGATCTCTTCAATCTTCAAAGTGTCTCCGGAAGTCATCCCTTTCTTCCAGAGCTCCTTGCGGCTCCGGCTCCAATAGGTTGCCAGTCCGCTCCTTCGCGTCTCGTCAAACGCGCTCTTGTTGGCGAACGCAAGAATGAGCACCTCTCTTGTCTCGGCATCCTGCGTCACGACCGGAACAAGGGTTTCGCCGTCATCACCAAAATCAAGAAGCAGTCTGTCAGTATATTCTCTCCTCATGCCAATCCCTTCTACTGGAAGTAGTCTGTCCACAGGCTCTGCGCATTGGCATGTTAACATGTAGATTGCTTTAGCAAAAGTGTTATTGGGGTTGTTACCGACGACTAGGAATGAGAACAGTAAGAGCTTCACGTAAAGGGAGGATGGCTCGACGTAGATACAAACAAGCGGCATGTGTCTGAGCGCCCAAGGGCGTTTTCTCATCGAATTGTCTGCGCCGTTAAGCTACGCAGCTCAACATTGACTGTACGCCTAGTGGCCGTCTACAATCGGCGCCATGTCAGATAACAGACGCAATTTTACGGACCTTGGTTTGAACATGAACCCCGTTGTATCAATAACCAGCGGCTTGTTCATTTTGCTGTTCTCCTTGTATGCGCTTTTCCGGCTGGACCAAGTCAGCGAGCTGTTTCAGAGTATCAATGACTTTGTGATAAACAACTTCGACTGGGTATTCATCTTCAGCAGCAACGCCTTCATTGTCGTCGGTATTGGCCTCGCGCTTTCCAAGCTCGGGCTCGTCAAGATCGGCGGGCTTGATAGCGAGCCGGAGTTCTCCAATTTTGCGTGGTATTCCATGCTCATATCCGCCGGCATGGGCATAGGCTTGATGTTTTGGGCGGTGGGAGAGCCGCTGACACACTATGTTGTGGAGCCTCCCATTTTTGGCGGCGCCGAAACCGCGGTCTCTGCCATGGCATCGACTTTTCTGCACTGGGGTCTGCACCCGTGGGGAATATACGCCATTGTTGCCTTGGGATTATCCTACTTTACGTTTAACAAGAAACTGCCCCTGTCTTTTCGATCTCTCTTCTACCCGTTTTTCGGAAAGCGAATATACGGCGTGCTCGGCGATATTGTAGATATTTTCGCGGTTCTGGCCACCATGTTCGGGTTGGCGACCTCTTTGGGCTTGGGGACGATGCAGATCAACAGCGGACTGGATTACATGTTCGGCACGGGAACGAACGTAGGTATACAGGTTGGGATTATCGCCGGTGTAACGTTGCTGGCATTAGTATCCGTGATGGCCGGCATAAACAAAGGGGTCAGGTTTTTATCGGAGATCAATATCAAGCTTGCCTTTGTCTTCATGCTGCTGGTGTTCTTGTTGGGTCCCACCGTGTATATTCTGAGGGTTTTCATAAGCTCTACCGGCTTTTACTTCGGCAGACTGGCAGAGTACGCGGCTTTCTTGAGTCTGAACGGAGACTCGGCCTGGCAGGGTGAATGGACCGTCTTCTATTTGGCCTGGTGGATATCCTGGTCTCCTTTTGTAGGGATGTTCATTGCCCGGATCTCAAAAGGGCGCACGATACGCGAGTTCATGCTCGCAGTCTTGCTTCTCCCTACTCTTGTATCCTTTTTTTGGTTGTCGGTATTTGGCGGGACTGCCATACAACTGGACGGCGTTTTCGGAGGAGCCTTGTTCGAGACGGTACAGGACGACTACTCGATTGCTCTATTTGAAATGGTAGATCTGCTCCATATACCGCTGGTTCCCGTTTTGGGCCGTATGCTGCTGTTTATCGTCATTACGGCACTGGTGATGTCGTTCTTCATCACTTCGTCCGATTCGGGTTCCTTGGTCGTTGATAAGCTTACCTCGGGTGGCGTGATGCACTCGCCCAGGCATCAGAGAGCTTTTTGGGCGGTACTGGAAGGCTTGCTGGCTGCGACGCTTCTGGTTATTGGAGGTGAGCTGGCTCTGTTTACTCTGCAGACAGCTGTTATTACCGCTGGACTGCCTCTGGCCGTGATGCTGGTCGCGATGTCGGTTGCGTTGGTTCAAGACATTATCCAAACGCACACAAAGCAGGACAAGATTACGCGAAAGAAGAGGTTTAGAGCGCTGCTTGCAGAGTTCGAAGGCCCCGAGTCGTAATCCTCACCGACTCGAGTAGTTCCCTGCCGGCGCGATACCCGTCTTCCTCGCCGGCATCGCCTTCAACAATGGCAATTCGCTTGTGTGCAGCGACTGTGGCAATTGCTGTCCGAAGGCCGTTCAGGCGGTCGTCCGTATCCGGCGCGGTCTTTGCCGCTGATATAGAACAGCGGCCGTTCTTTGTAATGCAGGAGATACTCGGCTCCTAAGCATCCGCCATAGTTGTTTGTTGACCGATAGCAGGCTCACTTCCATGACACTCGCGCGCGTGCCGATCAGATCGCAGCCGGTGTGTGCGAGGCCCAGAGTAATCACCAGGAGAATTGCGATTACAGATATGAACGCAGCTCACGTTTTCCTCGCAGAGCAGCGCTCGAGAAGCGTCAGAAACGCTACCGCTTTCCGGTAAGACTCTCGCAAGAACGCACCTGGCTCGGCGTTGTTCGGATTCGCGTTGATCTCAAGCGCCAGGGGTTTGTGATCCGGATATGGCGACCCGGCGATCGTTTCCGCAATGAACTGCCACCTGTCGCTCCAGGTCAGCGGCGGCGAATGCTGATCTGAGTCGCCGCGGTTATCGTTTAAGTGCAACGCCCGCAACCGCGCCTTCGCCAGTTGCGCAGCACGCTCGAGGGCGCCTTCGCCGAGAATGAAACAATGCCCCGTGTCCCAGCAGAAGCTGAGAAACTCCGCCGAGAAGAGCTCAAAGAAGTACTCGATCGTCTCGAAGCACTGTTCCCAGTCGTCGGACTGTTCGGTGTGCTCGTCTGCAAACAAGTTTTCCAGTGCCAGAACCACACCGCTGTTACGAACGAACGCTTCAAGCTCCCTCAGGCTTCTGACGCCTTGCGCGCGACAGTTCGCAAGCAAGTCCGCATTATTGCAGATCATCGGGTGCAGCACCACAGTGTCGCCACCGAGACTAGCGGTCATTTCGATTCGGTTGCGAATCAGCTCCACACCCGCCAAGCGCTCGTACTCTATGGGAGAATACCAACACTTCTCCACCCCGCTTGAGCCGTGCACGTCGAGAAGCGATACGTTGTGCGTCTCAAGACAGCGCGAGATCGCGTTGAGCTCTGCGTGAGAGTATAGAAAGTCCGTGTCCCATTGGTGACCCCAGATTACGTGCGTGAACCCCGCTCTTCGGGCCGCTTCGATGCACGGCAGCGGCGATCCGGTACCTTTGTCGAAGTCAGTATTCACAGCAAGCTGCAGCGACATATCGTCAACCTCCCTTTTGTTTCTCTCTTTTCGGCCTTCGGCTTCGATGCCCGCCGCCCCACCGGAGTTTTTCATGGTAGGGAGAGTTATCATCCCGCGCAAGGGTATCAACCCGTCATAGGGGTTGTCCTCGGCTAATTGGCCGTCGTTTGCGCTACAAGAAGCAAGAATGAACGCGGCATCAACGCTGATCCCGCCGCTAATGCGTAGCGTTCACGGTGTTGGTCAAGGATGAGCAGGGGCGAGCACTGCAAGCAGCATACAGCCCACCGGCGAACGAATTTTCAGGGAATTGATCTGTTGCGTGTATTCATCCGATATTCGCACGCGTTGTACCGGGTCCTTTTTCAGTCAGAACGCAGGCTGGGCGACGTACTCCGCGTTCAGGAGCCTCCTGTGAACCAGCAGCATGATAAGCCGAAGCCGGGAAACCGCTACCATCGACGACAGACCCGAGAACGGGATCTAGGTGAACGTCCCTGTACCATGGAAGACCGCCTTCAAGCACCACAGCCTGGAAGTGCGGATTCCATCGCAGTATATCTTCAAACGGACGTCTGCCGAGTGTTGTCCGTGCTGGTCCGGAGCGAACGGCCGGCCGCCTCATTTGAGCACAACGGCGAAGGGCTGGGTCACCTTGGCGGCGCCTAGACTAGAACACGAAACGGGAAAGCGGCGCACGGCCTAATTCTGTGGGACATGATTGTGAAAATGGTTATCGGATCCAAAGTAGTCGGAACCTTGCAGAGAGAAGCGGGAGAGCTTTCGACGCTGCAATTACTTATAGATGCGCATAGCTCGTGTTTCGAAGCCCCCTTCCGGCTGGTTTGTCCGCTTCGGCTCCTATGGCGCCAGTGTCCGCGGCCGGGTCGGTCGCTGCCCGTGCAAGTGCTGCAAGCGCACCATGAGCGAGCAGAGTGGATCGATGCACTGCTACGCCAAGGACCGCCTGCCGATGAAAGCGCCGGCCACCTGCCTGAACACCGGTAGCTCCGTGCGCGGCGCGGCTCACCTAATGCGCGGTCGCTTTGTGCAACTGGTGTGCGGCGTGAAACCCTAGCGAATCACGAAGATCTTTTGG
>PWQX01000122.1 GCA_003556605.1 Spirochaetaceae bacterium | reverse complement strand
GTGCTCTGTTTGAGCCGAAAGGATCACAATCTTCGCAGCAGTATCAGTATATTCCCAGCATGGAACGAGCAATTGAGCGAGTAACCGTCATCGGGGCCGGTATCGCCGGTTTGACCGCGCGAGCGGTGCGGCGGACCATGTGCGCGCCAGGGCGTATACCGGCTCCCATGTAACCGTTTCTACGCTAAGGACGAACGGTGGGGCGGGCTCAGCATCCCGGCCGGGTTTAAGCTGTCGGCGGCACCCTAGTTGATGCCATGCCGGCCGATTTGGAGGACCACTTGGCCTCCCGTCCTCAGCCGTCCGGCCAAGGTCGACGAAAGCACGAGGGATGTTGTCGGAAGGTTCCTCGTTCAGGTCGTAAGTCGGTTCTTCGGTGAAGCTACCCCGGAAGCTCACCGCGGAGTTCTGCGGGAAGGCCGGAGAAACCGCGACGGCCACGCCAAGATATGCAACCGGAATGGCCGTAGGCCACTTGAAAGCCGTCAGCGGAAGCTTGTCCGGTTTCGAACCGTGGACATGTTTTTGCCGGGACTGTCTCCGGATCTCCCGCATAGTAGAGTAAAACCGCGGGCCGGGACGGGCACCGACGGTGTGCCCACCAGCGTGTAGTCCGTGCTCATTACCACCGATAAGGCAAGCAGTCCACCCAGTATCGCCAAATGCTGCCCGGGGGCGAGCAGAAACACGGTGACCCCGATTCCTAGCGCTACTGCGTTCAGGACGACGCAGATTGATCCACTCATTCCGTGATCCGACGCCGATCAATTCGTTTTCTGGTATGAAGAAAATACTGCGTGAACTTCATCCACCGTCCTCGGAGTGTCCGCAGTCGGATTATTCTCGATCTGCTGGAACTATCGTACCTCGGTAGCAAGCATACAACATTGATGTGGTCGGGAAAAAGCGACCCGGTGCCGTCCCTACGAAATCAATGCGATACTCGCACATTCTGCAGGTGCTGTTCACTTGAGCATTTAGCGGTCAGCGTAACCCGCCGCGCGGCGGCGGGGATACCGCCTCAATACCAAACCGACCTCAAAGCTCGTATTACCGCCAGTAGCAGGCGTGCGAGCTTGGTTGGGTTGACGCAATGTTAGGCGGCTAGTCGTAATACAAAAGGCAATGATATGTCCACAGAGGAACGAGGCTCATTTGAACCTCGCTATAGACCACTGCCCTTACTCTCTATTGGTACATTCTTAACGGTTTTCAATTGCTGGCCTGAGCATCGGGTGATAAACCAAACAAGGTTATTCGACGGGAGGAAAGAGCGATGTCAATGTCAACATCCCGGCAACAGCCGAAAGTGCTATCCCCAACCAACCGGAAAAGACTGGTAGGAAGTACCGCACGGTTTCATAGCCCATTCCCCACCACAAGCCGAGTATCAACAACCCGAATCCCCCTAACAGAATCCGACGCAGACGAGCCGGAGGCGCGAAGGGAGCAAACGTGAGCTTACCGGTTACAAGGCCCCAGACGAGCCATCCGGCGAGGGCCAGGGCAAGTGCGCCAAGGACGCCGAGTGGCGCGCGCATCCAACGCGCCGCGCGACTCAACGCGATGAGGGGAAGATCGCGCCAGGCGGTCCACATGCCAACAACATCGGCGATGAACTGCAAGCTGCGTTCGCTGTTAGTGAGAATGACGATGCCATCGCCGGTCGCCGGCACATCTATTGGATTCGCCGCCGGGTTCTCCGCATCCCCGGCGAGCGCCTGGTGGAGCGGTGGCATATCATCGATGGGAGAGACTTCTGCATGTCCGCCGGACGGCAACCCGGCGCTGTGGCTGAGCAAGCGCCGAATGGTTACGTCATCCCAATCATAGGCTGTCTCTGGAAATTCCCAGGTCGTGACGTGTTGCGTGACCGGGTCATCCAAACTGATGACGCCCTGCTCGACGAGGTGCAAGACGCCCCAGGCGGTGACGGACTTCGTAAGCGATTGGACGCGGAAGCGTGTCTCCGGCGTCACGGGACGCGGCGCGTTGAGATCGGCATAGCCATACGCGCCGATCCAGACGATTTCGCCCTCACGACTCAAGGCGATGCTCGCCCCTGGAATCGCGTAACGATCCATAAGCGCCGGAACACGTTCATCTGAGTGCGCCGTAAACGTCTCCAGCGGCGACTGCGCCGGAACGCTCGACATCGCACATCCAGCAAGAGCTATGATGATCAAAACACAAAATAGGCGTGCTTGGTCAGGCAATTGCATACACTCTTCTTCCCTACCTTGACTTATTCTTTCACCTATTGGCCCTTGTATGGAATCTCAGCGAGCGATGAAACCAATGGTACCCACAGTTGCCTCTTCGTCGAGTTTTCAGAACACTGCACCTTCATTTAGTTGAAGTGACGCGGACCCCCAGGTGAAATGCGCCTAACGTTCGCCCTGACCGGCTCAGTGAGGCCGCGTTCGCGCGGCCTCACTGCGTACGTGTCCATGACGTTGTTATATGTTTCTGGTGTATGTGCATTGCGGGTATCCCGTGCATCCAAGAAACGTCGAGCCCGTATTCGGGCCCTTCCGTGCTGTCCGTTCGACAAGCGTTGACCCACATTTCGGACACACTGTGGTTGAGCTGTGCCTCTCCCGCAGAGACCGCACATGGACTCGATGAGTGAGGGATTTATCAGCCTTCAGTCTTTTCAATCGCACCGATAATTCGCTGAATCTCGCTGTCTGATAGGAGTCGGCTGCGATAGCTGCGGATATGGGAACGCAGCCCCGAGTTGAGAACGTTTGAGGGCATTTGGGTTTTGAACGTACACTTACCGGTGAAGAAGACAACGGAGTGGATGACCGCTTCCGCTGATTCTCAGATCCAAAGATCCACCCCTGGATGTTTTTCGTCTCGATCACGAACAGCCGAAACGGGGAAACGAGAAGATGGTCGATCTGGGTTGTCCCGTTGGCCGTTGCAACAATCACGTTGTGAAATCGACGATAGACTGATGTGTTGAGCGAAAGCCGCATCCTGAACGCGGTCCTCTTCTCGCCAAGCCAGCCCCGCAGCATACTCATTTCATCCTCGTATAACACAGAGTTGAGCTGCTCAGGCGGCCTGAGTCTGCTCGAACGTGTTGTAGCGCCTGCTTCTTACGAAGTTCGAAGCAGTATCTCGGGACAGTGGCTAATGAGAGCCACTCATCGTTCACATATTTCTCATATACGGACGTTCAGGTCGCGTGAAAAGCCTGTGAATGCACGTGTTCACTTCTCCGTTTCATCGCCCCGTTAGTCGACTGTCTCCGTGAGGAACTGGCGAATACGCTGATCAAACCGATTATGTGACTCCTGCAGGCTCCGGGCAATTTTGCGAAATCGATTCCAATTGAGTGTGCCCGGATAATTGTGCCGCACCATGTGCCGGAAACTCAGATACTCGACGAATGTATCGTAATCCCTCTGATCGATGACAGCGGCCCGCCTATCAGTAGCGCTCTTCATCTGATCGAGTAATTGTCGATGCCATCGCACGTCGTTCGGGACCCTTTTGTCGATGTACTTTGCAATGATGAGAAACACTGCCTCCACGCCATTGTAGAAGGCGTGGAGAGTAAGTGCGGCTGCACGCATCTCAATGTCGTCAGGTTCGTGATTCGCCAGCTTCTCGAATAGCGGTCGAACGTCGTCAATTTCGATCTTGAGTTGCTCGAGTTCCTCCTCGATCCGGTCTCCTATTTCAGGCAACTCGCTCAAGCTTCCCTCGTTTTCGTAGTCGTCGGCTGAATCGATTGTCGTCGTCCAAATCTATGAGATCGAAGCGGTGCTCAAGTTCACCAAGCAGAATTCCGTAAGCATGCAGAAAGGATTCCGCAGGCAGGCCGGACACGGCGATATCGATGTCATCGGGTTCCATGTCGCCAAATGGCTCGACGATCGAACCGAACAGGTATATCTCTTGCGCCCCATGTTCACGCAATACGGACACCGCTCGTTCGACGTCGGGGAGAAATCTATCAGGGATGATCTTCGAATCCACGCCCATACCACACTCCCTGTCAAAAGGATACTCTAAATAGCCATAATGAACAACGAAAACGAATGACCGGACGCCAAGACAGATAGATCATTATGCGTAGACTCAGCGCTCCCGAGTCACAGGTAAGGCGCTATAGCGATGCGCATCACCTGCGAGCGGGTTGTTCCCGTGAGTCCGTATTCAGGCGCTTGTTCTGGATTCAACTGCACCTCGGTCCCATCACCGGTGGAGCCGCCTACGACGATACGGATTGTGGCTTTCCTTTGGTCCGGCCGTTTAGGTTACGCCTTTCTCCTCCGGGCCGTGGCCGTGGTATGATGTTACGCGAGAATTAGAGGCTCAATTCGTTTGATGTCGGGGCCGGCGGCCTGTTCCGCATCCCAAAAGTCGACTGCACGCTGTGCGTTCAGCCAGAACTCAGCGGAGTTACCGAACATGGTGTCGCGCGCATCCGCTGCACCAATCGTGAATGTGGCTACGACTATTTCCGTCCCTTTTCATGTAAGGGGTTCTATCTCTGTTCCTCATGCAGCCGTAAACGTACTATACTCTTTGCTCAGCATATCACCAACGAGGTCCTTCTCAAACTGCCACACCGCCAATTCATCTTCACCATGCCGAAAGCGCTGCGTCCGTTCTTCCGCCACGACCGGCGACTGTTCGCCGACGTTTCCCGATTGATCTACGCCATCCTCCGTGAGTTCTACCACGAGGCCGCCGGCAGATCGCTTCTTACGGGACTCGTTGTTGCGCACCAGAGGTTCAAAGATAAGCTGCGGTGGAATCCCCACTACCACTGCCTGGTGTTGGAAGGAGGTTTCGACGAGGCGGGTACCTTCTTCTATATACCATTCTTCGGGCTCCAGTCGATGGTCGAGGTCTTTCGGCGTCGGGTGATCAAGCTGCTGGTCGAACGCGGACTCCTTGGGCGAGGATTTCGCCCGAAACCTCCTATCGTGGAAGCACTCCGAGTTCAGTATCGGCAACAGCGTTCGCATCCTCGACGAGTCCTCCCAGCAGATCCCGCCCGAAAGGCTTCAGCTCATTCGTCGCTACGGCCTGTACGCTTCCCGTACAAAAGGGCGCTCGGGAGCAATGCCCTCGGTCGCTGAGCGAACGCCCCAGGGCTGGAAGGCCTCCCACTCAACTGCATCCACCGCTGAGGACCGTCGCTACGAATCGGTCGCTGCGAGTGAGGTGGAAGTTGACATCGACGCCCGCAAACGCGCCTGTGATGAGCCTTCTAGCTAAGGTGTATGAAGTCGACCCCTTCGTATGTCCAAAATGCGGTGCCGAGATGAAAGTGATCGCAGTCATTGAGGACTCCAACGAGATGACGCGCATCCTGAAACATCTCGTCTCGAAAACCCGCCATTTTATTCAATCATCCGTCTGAACGGCCGCCCCGGCTGTGTCTGAAGGCGTCAAAGGCGCCGAGCGGTCCACTCTGGGCCGTTTTCTGCTGCACCCGCGTCTGATACGGTGCTGCGGGCTTGCAGCTGGAGATAACTTTTCCACTATTCGCCGGACTGGAACTCGATGAGGAGATAAAAGCACACGGGGGAATCCTCAAGGGTGAGCTTCCATATGACATCGGACTCGCGGCGAGCGTGGCGCCCGGAGATGAAAATCGTTTGACGAGCTCGAGGGTGGAGAGATCGAGATCCCGCAGGAACGGCTCGTGGACGAAGGAGTGGAGAAGCCTTGAGACGAAACCGGGATGCGAGAAGAGTCGCTTGTAGCGCCGGCCGTGATCGTCTGCGATAGGGGTCTCCCTCGGGTATACGCGAACGTGTGCCGTAGTGCTTCACTTCAGTGCGAGCGAACCGTGATTTTGGGTAGCAAAGTTCCAAAAACGCAGCTATTATGGAAGCATGGTGCGCCGTGAAAGCTGCGCCGTTCCAACGGGTGAGAGTCCCGTCCGGGTAAGCGCCGAAGCGCCCGGTAGCAGGGTCCGGTCATGAGGGGAGACCCGAAGGGCTGAGCGGACCGT
>PWQX01000139.1 GCA_003556605.1 Spirochaetaceae bacterium | reverse complement strand
TTTCTTGGTACGCGAAAACAGGTTATAATTGTCACGATGTATATGCGGATGATGCCCGCAGCGCTTCTATTCGTCGCTTCGGCTCCGGCAATGGCCTTAGAACCGCCGTGTGCCCCCTTTGATGACTACGATGAGTACCTTCATTATGAAGTTTCATATCTGGTATTTGGAATTGGAACACTTGAAATGTTCTACGCACACCGGGACTGTGAAGCCGGCGGTTGCGGTGCTATCATCATGGAGACCTTCCCGGGTATCGATTTTCTCCGCGTCTACACCGAGTACTTCAGCGAGATAGACGCCGACGGGTACTTCCGCACCAGCCACACCTGGGACGACAAAGGCGACGAATGGGGATACGCCGTCACCGAACGGAATCCCGAGACTAACCGGATTGTGCACCGCACCGGCATTGCCGACGAGCGCTTCGGCGAATCAACGCAGCAACACGACTATCAAGTCATCGCTGCAGATACACCAACTCACGATGCCGTCTCGCTGCTCCGCCACATACGGAACGGTATAGCCGATGAAGAGCACATTCATGCTGAGCTCTTTGACGGCGGAAGTATTGAGATCGTCCCGGTTTCGGTTGTTTCGCGCGATGAGTCCATCGAATTGGATGTCTTCGACGAGCCGCAGCCGACTACTAAGGTGGAGATTGATCTCGACTTCGAAGCCATCCACGGTCTTCGGGATCTGCTTACCGTCCATTTCGCGCAGGACGAGTGGAACACACCGCTGTACGTGGAAGCCCGTATCATCATCGGCCACGTAAGAATTGAGCTGACGGACTACGAACGGCGATAAACCAGCGGGCTGCAAGGCGGTGACCCTGGTCCGCCGGAGGTGAACCACGGCCCGGCCGCGCACCGCTGTGCGGGCTACCCGCGGCGACGATCCCCCTCCGTACGAACGCGCTTGCACAATAGCTATCTCAAGACTTGGGAGCTTCGTCCGCACTGCCGGAAGAATAGCGAACCTTGGGTAGCAGAAAAAAGTTGACAATTGAACGTTATGGTCTACAATAAGCTGTGATGGTTGATAAAAGGGCAAAAGTGTTCGACAACAATATCGGTTCAACAACACGCTCGCACGTGCACGTCGTCAGCGAATTACGCCGGGATATCCTATTGGGTCGATATGCAACCGGGTCTCGAATCGTTGAGTCGGATTTGGCGGAGTCCTATCGAGTCAGTCGCGGCGCGGTTAGGGAGGCGCTTCAGACGCTCATAATGGAAGGTCTCATTGAAGAACGCAATAAGGCGCGCATCGTGCTCGGGATTGACGCGCGGGCCATTGAAAACATGTACGAGCTGCGCGAGTGGATCGAAACCAAAGCGGTCAAGAGCTTACTCCAGCCCCAGTTGGTGAAGTATTCCGCATTTGTCAGCGTTCTAGAGTCACTGGAGCAGTTATCGCCTGAAACCGAATTGGATGAGTATTATGCCAAAGACCTGGAGTTTCACCGCGTCCTGGTGAAGCTAGCGGGCAACCGAGCCATATTGCTGGCATGGGAGACAATGTCCTCGGTTATCTACACATTGTTGTCTGTGAATGCCAGCAGTCGCTACGAAGAGCACTACAAATCAAGTTTCGTCGAGAAGCATCGAGACATATTGACCAAGATAATCACTCGCGACGAAAGCGTTGTTGAGACCGTGCGAAAACACATTCAAGACGCCTGCGAGATTACGCTCGAAACAGTCGCAATGATCGATAATGGCAACAGCCCTGGCAAGCCTGACAAGGCCGGGGCTGTAACGCAGCGTTCTGAAGTCTGAAAAATGGAGGTGATATCGGTTTGCGTTACCGAAGTGTTGACTTTCGCGTTGGGTACATGTGCTTTTACCAAAAACTATATAGGGGGTAGGTGTTATGAAGAGGGGAGTAGTCTGTTTTATCGTGATGCTGGCGGTAGCCGCAGCGCTGTTTGCGGCCGGAGCACCGGAGGAACGGTCGCTGGACTTGGCGCACGTCTTTGCAACTGATCATCCGGTCCATCGCGGCGCATTGTACGCAAAAGAGCTGCTTGAGGAACGTACCGACGGCGCGCTAACATTGCGGATATACTCGGACGCGTCGTACGCCGGTTACGACGACGCGGTGCGATCGGTTCGAGCGGGAGATCTCGATCTTGCGCCGATCGACACAGCAATGGACTATTATCCGGAGTCGGGTGTCTTGCTGGCGCCCTACGTCTTTCAGGATTTCGACCACTGGATGGCTTTCAAGAACAGTGAGGTCGCGAAAGAGCTGAAAGCGGATATCAGCGAGATTATGGGTGTCCGCTACCTTGAGTTCTATCAGTTTGGGTTTCGTCAAGCCACAGCAAATGTGCGTGCCGAGACACCCGATGACTGGGAAGATCTGCGGCTAAGAGTAGTGGATTTCGCACCCTACCCTGAAATCGCTACGGTTTTGAACGCGCGCCCTATTGCCACGCCGATTGAAGAGGTTTACATGGCGCTGCAGACCGGAGTTGCCGACGCACAGGAGAACCCATTCTCGCAGATCCTTACCATGCACTTCTATGAGGTTCAAGACTACCTGATCCTGACCGATCACTTATTGGCGACAACCGGTATTGCGATGGCTCAGAGCACGTGGGACAGCCTCAGCTCCGAGGAGCAAGAGATTGCCGAAGAGGTTTTTACCGCGATGGCAAACCGCATCGACGAAATTGTGATCGAAGAGTATGAAGAGATGTTCCAACAGTTAACCGAAGTGCATGGCATGACTCCTGTCGAGGTCGACACTACGCCTTTCCGTGACCGTGTAGGTTTGGTGCTCGACAAGTACCCCGAGTGGGAATCATTGTACTTCCAGATTCAAGAGCTGTACTAAATGGTTGGAGCTTGCCGGGGTTAGGATAACGTACAGCAAGCCGGGTTTGAGCCCGGCTTGCTGCGTGTTTCTCGACATTGTTTAATGAGAGTCTTCAAGTGGAAAAGATAAGCCGAGTGCTGGCTACCTCTGCTCAGGTGGTAGCGAGTCTCATGTTAGGAACGACGTTCTTGGTGATTGCCCTCGGCGTGTTCTTTCGCTACGTCATGAATATGCCGATCGCATGGGTGGAAGAACTGTCTCGCTTTCTTCTCGCCTGGATAGGGATGTTAGCTGCAGCATACGCTTTTGCACACTCGCGGCATACGGCCGTAGATATCCTATTCGATCGGTTATCGTCTCGCGCTCAAGCGTTGCTGCGCGTCTTCCAAAGCGTTGTGTTTCAGATTGTCTTTCTGCTAATGCTGGCAAATAGCCTGCAGGGTTTCGATCGGTATGTGATGGCCAATTATCTACCGATTAATGAGGGTGTTGTGTATACGATTGTGCCACTGTTCTTTTTTCTCCTGTCTATCCACAACATCTTCTTCCTGGCTGGGCACGCTAAGGCTTTGCGTCATGCTTTTGCACAGTCATCAAGCCATCAAAGGGCGCGGTGAAGTATGAGTCTTTTGTTGTTTCTTCTGCTTTTTCTGGTGCTTGTGCTAATCCGGTTTCCATTGTCGTTGGCCATGATCGTAAGCGTAGTGACGTATGCCCTTACAAACGGGATTAACCTCACCTTCTATGCAACCCGGATGTTCTCTTCGCTGCACAGCTTCTTACTCCTTGCAATTCCCTTTTTTCTCCTGACCTCGGAGGTCATGGAGCGTAGCGGCGTTTCACGACGCCTTTTTCGTTTCGCTCAGAGCTTGGTAGGGTTTATTCCCGGGGGACTGGGACTCGTAAACGTCGTAAACAGCGTTATTTTTTCCGGCATGTCGGGCTCCGCGGTAGCTGACGCGGGGGGAATTGGCCGCATGAGCTATCAAGCTATGGCCGACGAGGGCTACGACGACGGGTTCAGTATGGGTTTGACCGCTGCCGCGGCAGTCGTTGGCCCCATCATCCCGCCAAGCCTTCCAATGGTTGTTTTCGCGATGGTGGCGAATCAGTCGGTGGCCCGCTTGTTCTTTGGCGGCGTTATTCCTGGTCTGCTGATTGCCGGAGCACTGATGCTCTATGTGGTCTACGTCTCTGTAGTACGCGAATACCCCGTGGACACGGGCTTCACTATCCGCGGGTTGATCGTCAGTTTCCTTCAAGCTATTCCGCCGTTGTTGACTCCGTTGATTCTTCTCGGAGGCATTTATCTGGGCGTTGTTACTATCACCGAAGCAGCCGTTTTGGCAGTTGTGTATTCGTCGGTGTTGGGTTTTATCGTCTATCGAACGCTCAGCCTCAGGGATTTCTTCGAGAGCCTCATGAGTGTAGCGAGAATTAGCGGGCCGATTCTGCTGCTCATAGTCGGTTCAACGCTCGTTGGGCACGTGCTGGCACTGGAGAACGTTTCTGCACGGATTGCGTCGAGCATCACAGGGCTATCAACCAACTGGATCGTGGTGTTCCTGCTGATTAACTTCTTTTTTATTCTGCTGGGTACCATATCCGACCCGCTGGTCAATATTATGCTGTTTGCTCCTGTATTTCTTCCCGTAGCACGTGCAGTTGGAATTGACCCCATTCATTTTGGTGTCGTGATCGTACTAAACACAATGATCGGCCTGATAACGCCTCCTGTAGGTCAGTTATTGGTTATCATTAGTGATTTCGGGAAGAGCAGCTACGGTGTAATGGTCAGAGAAGTCAGACCGTTTTTAGTTATTCTATTGCTTGTTTTGCTAATACTTGTCGTTTTCCCGCAAACAGTCTTGTTGGTCCCCGATTTGCTCTTTAACTGAGGCCGGTATTGGGAGCTGAGCGCAATGAACGACGAAAACCAGATAAAACAAAGGCTGCAACACGACCAAGTCGTTTATGGTTGTATGCTGACTGAGGTGAGAACACCCTCAGTTGGGATGATTCTCGAGCGCGCAGGTCTCGATTTCTTCATCATTGACATGGAGCACGGTGCGTTCAGTTACGAGACGGTGAGCGATATCATCGCCGCGTCTCGTGGATTGCGTATAACCCCTTTTGTGCGGGTTCCTGACCTAGAGCGGCAGGCGTTTCAAAAGCCATTGGATGCAGGTGCTGCAGGAGTGCTGATACCGAGGGTGGAGCGCAGAGAGCAGGTCGAACAAGCCATTCGATACCTGAAGTATGCGCCTATCGGTGAACGTGGCTTGTCTTTGACACGCGGGCACAGTGGTTACCAGAAGAGTGATCCGTTTGAGTTTACCTCTCGCAAGAACGACGAGGTGATGCTCATGGTTCAGATTGAAACGAAAAACGGGGTAGACAATCTCGAAGAGATCGCAGCGGTTCCGGGTGTCGATGTGTTGTTTGTGGGACCTTCTGATCTGAGGCACTCCTACGGACCGGGGCCGAACACCAGCGACCGTCTTAAAGAGGCGTACGGCAAGGTTGCCGAAACAGGAAAGCAGAACGGTGTGGCAACTGGTGTTCAGATGAGCGATTCGAAGACGATTAAATCGTTGGTGAGCAGAGGAATGCGGCTAGTATCGTGTGGAACTGAGGTTGGAATACTGATTAGCGGTTTGTCGGGCATCGTAAGTGAAATACAGCGCCACGTTAACGGTACATAGTCGAAAGCTGGTCGGCGGCTTGGCAAAGTGAGGGCAAGGCATGGATTGTCGGTCATTTCTCGGGGTTGATTTGGGCTCGGGAAGTGTAAAGGTAGTGTTGATCGCTGCTGACGGGCTTCCTATAGGTTCGGAAAGTGCACAGTACGACACAGATTATCCGACGCCCGGTTCGGTGGAACAGAATCCGGACGATTGGTACACAGCGACGTGCACGGCAGTTAGACGGCTCCTCGATCGGTATCCTGTAGCCGACAAAATAGAGGCGATAGGCTTGTCCGGGACCTCGCATGCACCGATTCTGTTGGACAAGCACAACCGTTGGGTAAGACCGGCGATTTTGTGGAACGATCGTCGCAGTGAGGCACAGGTGCATGGGCTGGAACAAGAGTTCGGCGAAAGCATTGCGCACAAGACAAAGAACACAGTCAGTTGCACCTGGTCATTACCCCAGATACG
>PWQX01000078.1 GCA_003556605.1 Spirochaetaceae bacterium | reverse complement strand
GTTACTGATTGCAATGCCTGGAACTTCGGATTAACAGGGCGGGTGCCCGGCAACCGGCGGAAGTAGTCGTGTCCGTACTCAGGATTGGCACAGCGAGCGGATTCGTGCGATTCACAGGAGATGGTCACCGCAGGGAGCGAACCGCCGTCGATCCGCTGAATACGCTCGAGGCAATACACCCAATCGCCCGCCCGCTGCGTACTTCCCGTCGTACCGGCCGCAGAGATCGGCAAAGTGCCGATCAAAGCTAGGGTGTAACTGATTACAACCGTGGGGAAGATAACGCGCTCCGGATGATCAGGCGGCAACGTAGACGATATGCTCGCACCGTTCTGCTTGTAGAAGCACCACAATTTGCCCGGTTCATCCCTGTCCTCTACAAGATACGGATCGTTCATCCGGCCGTTTCGTTCTACCGGGACCTCCGGGCCCGTGACCATCATAATCTTTGGTTCGCTCCGGTGGTACAGGTCCTCGCGCTTCGGCACACCAATTCTCCTGATATCCTTGTTCATGGCGGTGTGCCCGTTCATCATCCGTCAGACAGAAGGGTACGGTGTTGTGTTTCCCTGTCAAGCGTCGGTCCGGCGCCTCGGGACGTTGGACCGTGGTGAGCTGTTCAAGTACACGATGCCCCAGCCAATAGGGAATATGCACAATACGAAGCCCCTCGGGAGCCGCAACAGCTATCACATTCAACCGGATAGCGAATTGATGGGGAAAACGAGCAGCAGTGCATCGCGACGGGTGGGTATCATCCCTCACGCAAATCAGCAGGTCAACGACGGTATGCGCTCAATCTCCTTTTCCTTCAGGTCAACGCTGCCGCGGTCCGTCGCTCGTGCCTGAGCCGAACGAGCTGAAGCAGTAACACCAGGCCGAGCGAGATCATACCTCCGAAATCTGACACCATGCCCGGTACCAGCAGGCTTAGTGCGGCCACCAACAATAAGACCCGCTCATGCGGTTTGGCATGCGTTATCAGATAACCCTGGACGCCACCCCCGAGACCAATGACTCCAATACACGCGGTGATCAACGAAAAGACCACCGTCAGCGCCGTGGCATCGATAAACAACATGGTAGGGTTCAGAGCAAACACGTACGGGATGATAAAACCGGCAAGACCCAGTTTCAACGCGGTGACGCCCGTACGAAAGGAGTTGCCGCCGGCGATGCCCGCACCGGCGTAGGCCGCCAAAGCCACCGGCGGTGTCACGTCGGCAATCACCCCGAAATATAGAATGAACAAGTGAGCAGCCAGCAACTCGACACCGAGCAGTCCTAACGCAGGAGCGGCCATCGTAGCGAGTATGATGTACTTGGCCGTCGTAGGCAGTCCTAGTCCGAGAAGTATGGACGCCACCATAGTGAAGAACAGGGTCGGCAGGAGCAGACCACCGGCCAACGCTACGACGGCGTTAGCGAAGGCCAGCCCCAGGCCGGTGAGGGTCACGATGCCTACGATTATTCCCGCACACGCGCAGGCCGCTGCTACGCTGATAGCTTTTCTGGCCCCGCTATTCAGCGCAACCAAGAGGTCCCACGCTCCGATACGGGTGTGTTTTCGAAGCATACAGGTGCCTACTGCCAGTATGATGCCGATGAAAGCGGCTCTGAATGGCGTGTACCCCGCCACCAAAAGATAGATGATCCCGACCAATGGTACGAGGAGGTGGAACCCGTCTAGCATGACCCGCTTGAAATTCGGAATCTGCTCCTTTGGAAGTCCTTCCAAACCCTGTTTCACCGCCTCGAAGTGAACCATTATGAGAACTGCCAAGTAGTAGATCAGGGCCGGAATAACCGCCGCTCCAATGATACGGACATACGGAATTCCGGTAAACTCCGCCATGATGAATGCCGCTGCTCCCATGATAGGCGGCAGGATCTGTCCTCCCGTAGAAGCAGCGGCCTCCACCGCGCCCGCGAACGTGGGTGTGTACCCGACCCGTTTCATGAGCGGTATCGTGAACGATCCTGTGGTGACGGTATTCGCAATCGAGCTGCCGGAGATCGACCCCATGAGGCCGCTGGCGACAACAGCAGCCTTCGCCGGTCCGCCTCTCGCCTTCCCGGCTACCGCAAATGCAACATCGATGAAAAACTGCCCCACACCGGTGACTTCGAGAAAGGCACCAAAGAGAACGAACAAGAATACGAACGTTGCAGAGACGCCGAGCGGAATTCCGAATATCCCTTCCGTGGCCATGTACATCTGGTTGACGAGCCTTCGCACGCTGTATCCGATGTGCCCAAGCTGTCCCGGGATCAGATAACCGAAGTATCCGTACAATAACGCCACCACTGCAATGATGGACAGCGCGGACCCGATAGATCGTCGTGCCAGCTCCAGCACCAGGATGATCGTCAACACCCCCATCACCATATCCAGTTGGGTAGGCAGACCGCCCCGGCGCACAAGCACCTCATAAAATACGAGTATGTAGGTATTTACAGCTACTCCGGCAGCAGCTATGATCCAGTCGTACCACGGTATTGCGGTAGCGCTCCGCCCTTTTTTTGAAGCAGGATAAAGCAGGAAGCCGACTACGAACACGAACATAAGGTGTACAGCCCGCTGCTTGTGGGCTAACAGCACACCGAAACCCGCCGTGTAGAGGTGAAAGAGCGACATCGCAACCGCCACGAGGAACACAATCTTGGCGGCAGCGCCTTTCAGATCTCGCGTAAAGGACTGCAGACCCGGATCCTCAGCGCCCACAGCACCGGCAGTCACACTCTGCCTCGTATCGTTATCGCCTGCCTCGCTCCGCTGCGAATCCGGTGTGCTCATCCCTCGCCTCCTATATCCAAAGCACGGAGAACAGAATCATCCTGGCTCGTATTGTAAGTGCTTTTCCGGGTTGATCAAGATCCCTCAGGGGAATCTCTTGATCGCCGATCGTCAACACCTGATCACTTACTCTCCCCACACGTACGGTAATGTTCGGTAGCGTGCCGTCCAGATCTTCTCGAACAAACCAGCCCTCTTCACGCCTGAACTCACCCACACCGGCGAACGGAAGACCGGCTCCGAGCGAACGGTACCTGGTTTTCGTCTGCACCAAACGATCCCTGCCTTCGACTACATAGTAGTCTTCAACTGGTGTCTTCATAACCGAGTGAGTGTGGGCCAGCCCGAACGACCGTACCCCTTCGAATCTCGCCACCGGCTCATTCGCTTCGTTCCGTACCTCTATGCCGAGCTTCGGAGGGGCAATCCGCAAGCTCAATGCTGCCGCCGCGAGAACGACAACGGCAATCACGCTTCGCACTACCCGCCTGCGGGAGCGCGAGGCGCGCCTCCGGGACGGTCGTTGCCGAACACCACACATTGCCTACTCGAGCAACGCGATGAGAACGCCGGCGGCGATAGCCGACCCGATAACACCGGCCACATTGGGCCCCATCGCGTGCATCAGTAAGAAGTTCGCGGGGTTCTCCTTTCGGCCCACGGACTGCGCGACTCTCGCCGCCATGGGTACCGCAGACACTCCCGCGGCACCTATCAAGGGATTCACCTTGCCGCGGGTGAGCGCGCACATGATCTTCCCCAACAAGACACCCGTCGCTGTACCCACTGCGAACGCGGCGAGCCCCAGAGCGATGATTAAGATGGTTTCGGATGTCAAAAACCGTTCAGCCTTCGCGGTTGCTCCGACGGTTATTCCCAAGAAGATGGTAATGATGTTGATCAGCTCATTTTGCGCTGCGTTGGACAGACGCTCGACGACTGCGGCTTCGCGGAACAGGTTGCCCAGCATGAGCGAGCCCAACAGCGGTGCCGCCGCCGGGATGAACAGGCCCATCAGAATCACCACGACGATGGGAAACAGAATTCTCTCCCGCCGGCTCACCGCCCTCATCTGCTCCATGACGATGCTGCGCTCGGAAGCCGAGGTCAGGGCCCTCATGATCGGTGGTTGTATTATGGGCACCAATGCCATGTAGGAATACGCCGCGATTGCGATAGGACCGAGGAACTCGGGGGCAAGCCGAGAAGCGGTAAAAATGGCCGTCGGCCCATCGGCTCCGCCGATGATGCCGATGGCACCGGCCTGCGCCGGAGTGAACCCCAGCACTACGGCTCCGAAGAACGTCCCAAAGATGCCGAACTGCGCGGCCGCTCCCAGCAGGAAGGTCTTGGGATTGGCAAGAAGGGGACCGAAGTCGGTCATGGCTCCAATTCCCAGAAAAATGAGCGGCGGATAGATGCCCAACCGTGTTCCCTGGTAAAGGTAATAGAGCAGACCGCCGGGACTCGCATCACCCGCCGGCGGAGCCATGAGCTCGGCCAGCGGCAGGTTGGTCAGTATCGCTCCAAAGGCTATAGGCAGGAGCAGGAGCGGCTCATATTTCTTCACGATTGCGAGATACAGCAGAAGGCATCCGATGGCTATCATGACAGCTTGCTGCCACGTCAGGTTCACGTATCCCGTGCTTTGTAGAAACGCCGCGATGCCGCTGCTCATGCGAATCCTCTCTCAGGTCAATACGGCCAGCACATCCCCGGCGCCTACCGACGCGCCCGGACCGACCGGAATTTCGTCTATGATTCCCGCTCGCGGAGCTGTGATCTCGTTTTCCATCTTCATTGCTTCCAGCACCATGATCACATCTCCTGCTTTCAGTGAATCCCCGGCATTCGCCTGGATCTTCAGGATCGTGCCCGGCATAGGGGCCTTTACTTGTACACCTGCACCCGCGGCCGGCGTTGATGTCGACGGTTGAGAAGATTGCGGGTTCTTTGTTTTGGGATTAGAGCTCTGACCGCGCGTTGAGCCCAAACCATCCGGGCTCCGGTCCCGGGCCGGATTAGGGGCGGCCGAACTCCCCGATTCGCCGCCACCATCACCCGGAACGGACTGCCCCTCCAGCTCTTCCACTTCAACGTCGTACGACGTGCCGTTGACCGTAACTCGAAACCGTTTCATCAGTACTACTGTCCTCCCTGCGTGTTGCGACGGCCGCTTCCTTTTGCCGGACCATCTGGTACCTGGGCCATCATCCGACCCTGCCGCCCCGTCAGCGCCCAGATGGGCGGCCCCGCAGACCTCCGCCCCCGGGCAACACGAATGGTCCGGGGCCGAGCATCCGGACCAACGGCCGCATGAACGGCGGCGAAAATCGCGGCGACCACCTCCGGCGCGACGCCTTCTTCGGGCACCCCCCCCCGCTCCGCCGAGGCCGCAGGCCCGTTCGACTGCCGGCCAATGGTACGAGCAACGAGTACCATGACCAAATACAGTCCGAGCAAACTGGAGAATACCACGCCCATTCCGATAAGCGTAAGTCGAACTGCCTCGAGAATGTGAACGCTCATACGGTTCTCTGCCTTCCTATCCTCGCCGGATACATCACAGCGGAATGTTTCCGTGCCGTTTCGGTGGACGGCTCTCGCGCTTCGAATCCAGCATTTCAAGAGCCGCCGCGAGGCGCACCCTAGTCTCCGCGGGATCTATTACATCATCGAGATAACCTCTGCCGGCGGCAACGTACGGGTTGGCAAACCGCAGACGGTACTCGTTGATTTTTTCTTCTCGCGTAGCATCGGGATTACTGCTGCCGTCAATGTCTTTGCGGAAGATGATGCTGGCCGCGCCCTCCGGGCCCATCACGGCGATCTCGGCATTGGGCCAGGCAAACACCTGGTCCGCCCCCAGGTCCCGGCTGCACATGGCCAGGTATGCCCCGCCGTAGCTCTTGCGCAGGATGAGCGTGACTTTGGGTACCGTCGCCTCGGAATATGCGTACAGCATTTTGGCCCCATGCCGGATGATTCCCCCGTATTCCTGGGAAGTACCGGGCAGGAATCCGGGCACGTCTACCAGACTTACGAGGGGAATACTGAACCCATCGCAAAACCGAATGAACCGTGCCGCCTTGTCGGAAGCGTCGATGTCCAGACAGCCGGCGAGAATTCGCGGCTGATTCGCAACAATACCTACGGTCTTGCCGTTGATACGGGCGAAACCCACGACGATGTTCCTAGCGTAGTATT
>PWQX01000057.1 GCA_003556605.1 Spirochaetaceae bacterium | reverse complement strand
TCCCCCTGCTTCGAGTATCGTCGGACCGCATCGTACGAAAGGATAGGTGCGAGTTGCAACCTGAATCGGAAGGACTCCTAGAACCGATACCGCCATCAACGCGCCCAAAACCGCAGGAAACGGGATGCTCAAGAATAACGGTCCCATGAAACTCCCGGTTATTCGAAGGGTGGAATAAATTCCCATACCGTGCTCCCCGGAGCTCCGCACGGTTTGTGCGGCTAGCTCGTTGCCCATCGTCACTTGTGCACCGATGCCGAAGCCGAGCACGACTAAGCAGGTGAGTAGAACAACGGGAAGATCAGCCACGATGAGACTGAGCGCCAAGCCTGCCGCGACCGATACCGGAAGCATGCGGCGAACGCCCGGGTGTCGTGCCTTCACCGCAATGCCGAGCACCACGGTAATCTCAAACGCCACCGTAAGCGTCTTGCCCAGTAGCGGTGCTCCGGTAAGCATCTCGGTTACCGTCGGAACCAGAGATTCAAACGCCGAGAGAACCAACGCAACGAGTGAGGCGTATGCGACCGGTAGCAGAATTCCCGGCGAGAAGCCGGCTTTCATCCGCGTGTGGGCGTTCGCATCCGACGGGGAAGACTCGGCGGGAGCTTTGTCTCGAGTGAGCTCATGGGGTTCTAGTACGAGAAGGTGTAGCAGAATAAAAACCGCCGGTACCGCCGCAACTGTCAGCAAGGTGAAGCGCGGTGCCAGCACGATTCCGCTGCCGACCATAAGCGGACCGCTGATTGCTCCGACACTGGCTGCTATCTCGATGCGGCTCATCTTGTGTGTTCGCATACCATGATCGGAGCTGAGAGCCGTTACGGCAATAAACGGTACTGCCGCGAACCCGGCGGCGAACGCGCCGTGCACCACGCGTGCTGTCACCATTGGCGCGAAGGAGTCCAGCGTAAGCGCCATCGCGACTACCGCGCCGCTCCAGCCGAGGACCGCGGCGTACAGGGCGAATCGAATACCGTAACGACGCGTGATCATGCCCCACAACCAACCCGATAACACCGCAGCAAGCGGCCCCGCTGCGATTACCGTGCTTGCGCGAAGCGTGGATTCGTAGCGGTCATAGAGCTGCGGGTAAGCCGACGCGAGACCGACCTCGGTCAGGACATCGATAAACGGGAGAAGCAGAATCAATACGCTCATGTGGTACTTCGAATCATCAGGCGATACGGAACGCGAATCTTGTCTGGCGCGTGGCGCCTTCCATTGGGTCTGCCTCGGCCACAGGAGGCGTTCCGCTGAATGAGCCGGTGTACCTCGTGAACGGCGCGCGCACCCATCTTGCGAACCGGTTGGCGTATTGTCGAAAGGCCGAGCACTCGTGCAAGGGGCTGGTCGTCGAACCCGAGAATCCGTAGTCGACCGGGGACATCCAGGCCGGCTTCGCGGGCAGCGAGGAGCAGGCCTGCCGCAAGGTCATCAGAACCGCTGAACACACCGTCGACCTCGGGAAACTCGCTGCCGATGCGCTGCAGCAACGACGCCCCGGTTTCGACCGTGTCGTCTTCCGCCTCGAGCTGCACGATGCGCATCTCGGAATACCGTGAGGCGAACTGCTCATAAGCCGAGACGCGTATGCGGCTCGAGGAACACCGGTCGTGGTCCGGGTCGTGAAGGCAGGCGATCACACGAGCACCACGCTCATAGAGGTGTTCCAGTCCGTCTAAAGTGCTTTGATAGTGATCGATGTACAACCCGTGCAGGCCGGCCTGGGACAACGCCTGGTCACAGGTTACGACCCGAAATCGCTCCAACTCCGCGGCGTATTCGCCCCACGGCTCGAGCTCGGTGGCAACGATGAGCGCGTCGATGGCGCGCGTGACAACCGGCTGCAAAACCCGATCAGGGCTCCAGTGCTTGGTGCATGTCTGTTGGACGAGCAAATCATAGCCGTATTCCACCGCCGCCCCCGCGGCTCCGGCGACCAATGCGGAATAAAACGGGTGTGAGGCGTCCAGCACGACGATCGCGATGCGCCCCGTCTTACCGCTTCGCAGACTGCGGGCGGCGGCGTTCGGACTATAGCCGAGTTCCCTGATCGCGAGCTCGATAGCGTACTGCGCCTCCTTCGAGACGTAGGGGTGACCATTCAGATAGCGCGACACCGTTGCGGTCGACAGACCCGTACTGCGGGCTAGGTCCTTGATGTTCGACATCTTGCCTCCCGCTTAGTAAGTTTCTCCGGCAACTCAATATCCGGAGCAACGATCACGCTTGCTCGGTAAAGGAACTGCGCGACGGCTCGGCGTAAGGTCGCGTTAAGCGGCGGTGACGGCCTGCGGGCTTGCCGTGCTTCTAAATGTGCGGCAATGTTCCGCTCGACCAACTCCGCAAGCACTGTCCACTCACGCATGATTCTATCCTCCAGGTGTAGCCTTTGTCTTGATTAAACGTACTCTATGAAATCAATTACAGAGCAAGTGTTTTCGAGAAGGTTCCGAGGCCCAATTCTCCGGTTTTGACGACGGTGCCTGTTTCTTTGCATGCTCGCTGAGTGAAGACGCGTTCATTCAGGATGTCGTCTGCCGAGCGGCTTGAGGCGCCTGTCAGCGAGCTCGACATGCCGCGTTATCACCCCCAGGCAGATTGCGCGTCGGCTCTATAGTAAAACAGGCCGCCTCGGTCGGTGAGATGAGCAATCTCTCGCGAGCGAGATCTTCAACGATTGCCACCTGGACCCCGAGCACTACGCAATAACGAATATCGTGCATATAAGAATGGGCGAGCCGCTCGTGCGGTTTACTGATAGGCAGAGAGGCGAATCATGCAGCAGCCATTGTTCGGCTTGCTTCGGCATCACGAAGGCGGGACGCAGCCATGCTACCCGGCGCTCAAGTTGGTCACGCGCCGATCTTTTCCTTGCCCACATCCATGCCGTACGCCGTCGTCGCGCAGAGCACACCGTTTGCGGAGGTGAACAACCAGCGCTCGCGACCGAGCCTATCCTTGCGGCTCAGCCCGCCGTGGCAGAAGCATATTCCGCCCGTCGGGAAGCTCGTAGCGGAGCTCCCGCGCGGTTTCTTTGCCGCGCCGGCGGGTGGGGGCAGAACACCAGAGCCCACTGAAAAGATCACCAGCACCATCGAAGTCATCAAGCGGATGGCGTATGGGTTCCGCGACGATGAGTGCTTCTTTCCAAAAAACTCGCGCCGCCTTTCCCGGAAATCCGTGAAGAACAAAAAAAAACGGTATGCCTGGACGTCGGCGCATACCGTTTAAATGGCCGGCAAGATACCGGCTATTAGCATTATCGACCCATTGGAAAATAAACTTAAGCTCTGGTCTCAGGCCCGGCTCAGACGTTGGCGCGCTTCGCTGAGGAGGCGAGAATGATACACCGCCGAGTCTGCGAGCGCTTCGTAGAGCTGTCTTGAGTTCTCCAAAGCATGCTCACCGGTCTCGTCGCTTGCGGCGAAGATCTGCTCGGCGGTCTCATGGATCAGGAACCCGATTATTTCGCGGCGTTCGGAGGTTGCAATTGCCCGGTCGGCGCGGTCTAGCTCCGAGAGGTCAAGCTGCGCGTTCGGGTCTGCGCGGTGCTGCGCTTTGGCTCGCTCGGCAGCACGGACGGCCGGTTGCAGGACGGAGTCGAGCGCGGTGAGCTCGTCAACGAGGCTTGCAAGGTCGGTGTCGAGCGCATGCCTAACGGCGTCACTGGACTCAGCGGCGGCCTGAGCGCTAGGGTAGGCGCTGCTTTCGTCGTGCAGCTCGCACAGCGTTTCATCGATAGCGCCGCGGGCGGGTTCAAGGGCGGCCAGCGCGTGCGCGGGTGCGATCGGCGGCATCCCTTCAATTGCGATACCACGGGCGCTTAAGCTGAAGAACCCGCTGTGCCGCACGGAGGCGTTTTCTATCTGACTCTCGAACCACCATTTGTACAGCAGCATGCGCTGGTCGCTCAACAAGGACGTGCCGTCTGCCGCCTGCGTCGTACGCGGGCCGCCGTCCCACAGGTACTGCGCCGCGTAGCGCTCCACCGGCATGAAGCGGCTACAGAACCCGTGTGCCAGTTCCTCGAAAAAGCTGCCTCGACAATGGGTAACGTGGCCGGGGAACCCCAGGTCCAACCCCGCGGTGTAGACCGGAGTGCAGCCGAGCACCCGTGCGAAGTCCCAGGCTGAAGTTGCCACCGAGCCGCCGGCTCCCAGCGTGCCGCGGGGCTCCAGGTTGCGCTCTAAGTAGCGGCCAAGCGGAAACAACGAGCTGCACAGATAACGCGGGTTGTGCGGAAGCATCCTGAACACGCGCGGATGAGTCGCCGACTCCGAGATCAATGCCGTCGCAGGCGAATGGAGGCGGTCGAGATGGCGGGTGTTCCAGTATTGCGGGTCTACGGTTACCAGGAAATCAGGAGTTATCCCGGCGCGCAGCAGCGGCACAATCGAGGTATCTACCGCGATAATGACCGCGCGCTCGTGCAGCGCAGGAAGCCACTGCAGGAGATCGTCTAAGGTAGGACCGGCTGCGCAGACCACAGCCGCCATTCCGCTGAAGCGGCGGGCTAAGCGTGCGACGCCCGGCGCCGCGGGCACCACCGTGATGTTTCGTACCAGGTTGCGCACCCACAAACGGCCGAAGCGCTTGAGCGTATTGCGGTTGATCTCGTCGCGAGCGTTGTGCCGGGAGATCGCCTCGTCTGCGGCCGCGAACAGCTCAGGGTGGGCCTCTACCGAGGCGCGCAGCCGCTTAACAGCCGGCCGGCGTGGTCGCAGCGAGCTCAGCGTTGCGGCAAGCGCTGCGTCGGCATCAGAGCCTGCGATCACCGTGAGTTGCGGCAGGGCCAAGAGCCGGTCGAGCGGGCGCAGCCGAAGCGCCGCACGCAGCAGCGGCAGATCGGGCTCGATCACTACAATTGGGGTAGCCGGGTGCTTCTGCGTGATCGCCTCGAGCTGATACGCGAGACCGAAACCGTAGCAGACGATAAGGTCGGCATGCCGCAGCGTAGGGCTATCGGCAACCCGAGCCGCTTCACGGCGCGGATCGCGTGTGCTGTGCAGCCAGCGTCCGTGGTAGTTCGCTATAGGACTCCCGTCCGGTGCCGCACTGAGTTGCAGCTCAGCCACCGCACCGTCGCTCAACTCAAGTTGCTGCACGGCATCGGGATGCACCGTCGAAAGTGCCTCGAGATTGCGGTGCAGTGCCGTCATTCGAGCTCCAGCCGTAGTCGAATACCCTCGTGAAGTTCGGTCCCCGGCGGCGGGTCCTGGCGCACAACCCAACCGGTACCGTGCAGCTCTATCTCGATTTCTTCACGATCGAACAGCGGCAGCAAGCTGCGCTTTGGAAGGCCGGTGAGGTCCGGGACCTCGGTGTCGAACGGCGGCAGACGCGGATGTGATACTGTCATCTGTCCCGAGTGACGGCGGATGGTATCGCGATCGGTTCTTATGTCGAGGTACGGAATGAGAAACGCTGCCGCCTCTCTGAGCGGTGGAATTGCGATTCTTCCACCGAACACGGTTTCTCCGCGGGGCTCTTCGATTACCATATACAGGATGACCTCCGGGTCGTGCGCGGGAAACATCGTTAAGGCGGAGGCGATATACGCGTCCTCGGAGTAGGCGCCGATCCGGGAATCAAAGACTTCTGCGGTACCGGTCTTCGCCGCGATATTGATGCCGTCGATCTGAATCCGCCACGCAGTGCCCCCGGACTCGGTTGAGCTTTGCATGTAGGCGAGCATCTGGTCGGCAACGGCGGGTGACAGCACCTGGCGCTGCGGTGAGCGCTGCGACTCGCGTACTACCGTACCGTCGGGTTCCAGAATCTTGTGTACGATGCGCGGCTGCAAGAGCACTCCGCGGTTGGCTAGTGCCGTGGAAGCGCGCAGAACCTGCATCGCAGTCACACCCACCTCCTGGCCGATCGCGATCGTTTGCTTAGTTCGGGCCGACCACTGAGTCGGCCGCCGCATCAAGCCGCGCTCTTCACCGCTGAACTCAATGCCGGTCTTGTCACCGAACCCGAACATCTGCAGTATTCGATAAAAACTCT
>PWQX01000201.1 GCA_003556605.1 Spirochaetaceae bacterium | reverse complement strand
CCATAATCTTCAATGGAGATCCCGTATTTTTGATCAGTCATAATCGTCCTTCGGTCGAACGGCGCCGCGGATCAGCGGTGTTCGCGAAGGCGAGCTTGCTCGCCGTAGCGGGCAGCCGCTGGAACGGCGTGTTCGGCCGCGCTTCGCGGCCAACGCGTGGATGCGCATCCACGGCGCCGTTCAGTCGCCGCGAAGCGGCGGCTGAACTATAGCGATCACCGGCGCGCCAGCGCGTCCGGTGTATTGCTCTGTTGAGCGTCTTTCACTTCCAATCCTCAAGCCGTAATCCATCAATCCGCTCGAACTCAGCGGTGTTATTCGTGACAAGAATTAGTTTCTTCGCGAGCGCTTGTGCAGCGATGAGTAAATCGAACGGACCAATGAGTATACCTCTGTCTTTCAGGTTCTTCCGTATTTTTCCATACTGCTCGGCATCCGTATCATCGAAATCAAGCAGTTGGAACGGCGCGAGGAACTCCAGGAGCGAAATTCGATTTCTTTCTGGATATAGACTGTTGTATACACCGAACTGGAGCTCTGCCACTGTGATGCTTGAGATGAACAAGGGCTGACCGATAACGGCCTTCAATATCTCAAGTACGCGCGGTGGTTTTCCATTCTTCAAAAAGATACAGATATTTGTATCGAGCAAATACACTTATAATCCTTCCCGTTCCTGCATCCTCCCCTGATCTCGACCTTCAGCCATGAAGTCATCAGTAAAACCATTAAGACCATGAAGAAATGTCTCCCACAGCTTTTCCTTCGGGAAGAGCACTACTGAATCCCCGACTTTCTGAATGTATACATCATCGCCAGAGAACTGAAACTCTTTCGGAAGCCGTACTGCCTGGCTCCGGCCGTTCTGGAATACTTTCGCCGTCTTCATTGTGTTACCCCATCAAGCAGTATACATCATGATATATATCTTTTCAATCTCCTCGATTATGCGCCTGCAGGGTCCGCCCAACGGCGCCGCGAAGCGGCGGCTGAACGTTCGCTTGAGCAGCCGCGCCGATTGCACCAGGCTGTCCTGTACGCTGTCCCCGCCACAGACTTTCGCACGGCCACTTCAGCGGACTGCTCGAAGCGTTTGTTATATGGCTATTCCTTCAGCAAATCAAACAATCGTCGATTCACGTAGATAGTCTCCTTCCAAGCCTTGAACGATTCCAGTATTCCCGCGTCCTCTAGTTGCTGCAGATACTTGCTTGCGGTACGTCTCTCGGCCAAGCCGCGGTCTACCACGTGCTCTATCTTCGTGTACGGCTGGTTGAATATCATCTCGATCAACTCTTTCGAATAGCTGGTCTTCGGCAACGAGGCCTTCGCCTGTTCCAGCGTTTCCTCCAGGAGACGAAGTATCGCGTCGATCAACGAAAGCGTCCTTCGGGCTGTCGCCTCAACCGCGTCAAGCATAAACAAGACCCAGTCTCGCCAGTTCGCATCGGTTCTCACCTGCTGTAGCAGCGAGTAGTATCGTCCCTTCCTGTCGATTATGTATTCGCTCAAGTACAGCACCGGGGACGGCAGGAGCCTTTCCTTGACCAGGTATAGCACGTTGAGGATTCTTCCTGTTCGACCGTTTCCATCATAGAATGGATGGATGGACTCAAACTGGTAGTGCGACACGGCCATTTTTACCAGAGGATCCGTGCTGTCGCTCGTGTTCCAGTAGGTCTGGAGATTACCGAGCAGCTGACGTATCGTCGATTCCTCATCCGGTGGTGTGTAGATCGTGCGTTGCGTCGCATCGTTTCTCAGAACAGTACCAGGCATTGTCCGGATTCCGGCCGTGTTGCCTACGATCTCCTGCTGGATGGCGATGATGTCATTTATGGTGAGGAGTCCCTTTGTCTCTAGAAGCTTCATCCCGCTCCACATCGCTTTCCTGTAGCTCAGGACCTCCTTGGTCTCAGGCGCTGCATTCTCCGCCTTCACAGCCAAGGCCCGATAGAGCGCATCTTGAGTGGTGATGATGTTCTCTATCTCCGAGCTCGCCTGAGCTTCCTTGAGCACCACTGAGTTCAACAGCATCGATTCATCGGCAAGCGTGGCACAAAAGCCTTTTAGTTCCGCCAGTGTCTGATGGGCTGCAATCGCCCGTTTGAGTACTTGCCGGTTCTCTATTTCCGTGTTGGGCGGGAGCACCGGTAGATCGTTGTACGGAGTCTCAGGATTGAAGCTCATGTCAAGTGCATCATATCATTTTTTCCGCACATGATACCAGTCTCATGTGCACCGCATGCACATGAGCCATAGCCATATAACGCTCAGCATCAGCGGCGGCGCGCAGCGCCGTCCGCTGCATGCTGTTGTTATCCGGGCTCGTCCGTTGTGATGTCCGTACGATCCCACTGCGGAACATCCCTGTCGGCGACTTGAGCAAGGATCGTATCGAATCTTGAAAACATAGTCTTCTTATCAATTCCACGACGCATATTCCGAAACACCTGCCCCGATTCCAGTTCGCCGATTTCCTTGGTGAACGCGTACATCGCAAACTGGTTAATCGAAACACCCTGTTGCGCGGCGAGCGTCTCGATTCGATCCTTCAGCTCTTCGGGAACACGTATCGTCAATGTGCTCTTACTCATTACGCTTCCTCCATTCATTCATGAACGTACCCGGTGTAACGATTCGAATATCTTCGTTCTTCAAATCGGAATCCAGAAGAAAGTCACGGGTATTGCTGGTTATCAGGTACTCGCTCCCGCTTGCCCGGGCAAGCTCAATGAACATGTTGTCGCCTTCGTCCCGTAGGTTCGGTCGCCACATGTATGTGACATTCGTCGGTTTCCCTACGGTTGCCAGAAACTGCATGATCGTATCGACCTGCTCACCGTCCAACCGAAGCTGCATCATATTTTCGTCTCGGGAGAACACGTCTCGGTACTCTTGAAACACCGGTACCGAAATAGCTGCCACGATTATTCCATCCCGTATCAATCGAATAATCTGGTGCGACGCACCTTTCCTGCTGTAGAACGCCTGAAACAGTACATTTGTATCTATCGTGACGATCACGGCAATATGATAGCATATACACTGTCATTTTACCACGATTCTTTTTCTACCCAAGTCCGGATAAAGCCGCGCGTAACCGGCGAGCGGGGCGAAGTCCCGCGAGTCCGAGTTCACGCGCTTGTTCTACGCGCTTATCTTGGTTTTATCCCTCATCCTCGTTCACCCAGACACACGAATTGGATGGATCTTGGCCAGTTCCGGTTCCATCTTCGGTTTGCGATTCCGCACGTCGATATTTGCTTGCAGGTTTATCCAGAAGCGCTCGCTCGTACCAAAGAATCGCGACAACCGCAAAGCCATATCGGTCGTGAGTCGCCGCCTACCATGTACGAGGTCCAGTACCGTGCTCGTCGAGACATACAGCTCTTTCGACAAGCGGTAGGGTGTTAACTCGAGAGGCTGCAGAAACTCTTGTTCCAATATCTCACCAATCGTCGGTGTCGGGATCGTTTCTGTCATCATCTCATCTCCCATAATCAATGATAATCCTCTATGCCCACATCAAAAGCATCGCCGCTCTCAAATCGGAAGCAAATCCGCCATTGCCGGTTAATTCGGATAGAGTACTCCCCGCTTCTCACTGCACTCAGCTTCTCCAACTTGTTGAACGGAGGAGCGGTTAAGTCCGCAACGGTCTCAGCACTATCGATCAGCATCATCTTCACCAACGCTCGTCTCTGGATCTCCGGTGGAAACCGTTTCGATCGTCTCTGTCCATAGATTAGCTCAGTTTCCTTATTCTTGAATGACCGGATCACATTCGTACTATATGTGATACGCATATATCTGTCAAACAGACATAACCACGCACCGAATACTTGGAAAGATTTGCAGCGCCGTTCTCAACCGCATTTCGTTTTCGCCGCCGGTGCCCTCGTTCCGGTGCCCCTAAAATGCGTAGAACGTCGGGCATCAGTGGCGGCGCGAAGCGCCGTCGGCTTGAATGAATTGATACTTATTAACGCCTCCCCCTCGTGGAGGTACAGCGAGATAATTCACTGTCGCTCATAAACCAGTGGCGTTCTGCTCGATGCGCTTGTTGGACAGACGCGCTCCGGCCCACCTACGAGGCGGCCTACGAGAGCAAACCCACTGCAATCGCGAACTGCATCGGAGCCCCGAGTATAGCGTGGACGATTACGGCGAGGTACGTATTCCTCCGCTTGTACACGAGGTACGGCACCAGGAGAAGGAACGGCGCGAACGGGGCTAGCGCTCTTAGCCCGAAGGCGAGATGGAAGATTCCGTGAAAGACTGCGTTGACTGGCCAAGCCCAGACCCCCAACGAGAGTACCTGGCGAGGGAGGATGTATCCGCGCCAGAGCAGCTCCTCGCCGAAGTAGTTGAAGAAGTAGAAGACTGGCAGGCCGACGATCCACAGCCGATCGTGGCCCGTCAGAGCTGAGACCTCGATCGGAGACACACTCTTGAGCTCCTGCAGGCTCAACATGGGATCGAGAACCTTCCAACAGAGCACGATCAGCCCGGAAGCCACCGCACTCACGGCAAGCCCGCCGACCACCCATCCGACGTCGCTCCACTCAATCCTGCGCAGGTTGAGTCTCGCTTTGACCGTCGCCCAGTCGAGACGGTAGCCGTCAAGCTTGAGTAACACGAAGACAAGCGCGAACAGCGGTGCGAACAGCAGCAGCGTGCCCGTAACGAGCCAAACGATGAACGGCGTCAAGGCCAGAGTGCGGTTGAGAAACGGAACGAGCACTCCGATGTTGAGGTAGAACGCCACTCCGGGGACGAAGAAGAGGAGGAGAGCGGGCACCATACCTATCGGTTTCACGTCGCCGATGAGAGTGATGTCCTCAGTGCCCCGCATCAGCGGTCTCCCTCCCATCGGCTGACGAATGCGACCCACACATCAAGCAGGCCGCCCCCCGCGTTCTGTCCAACGCTCGGGTTAACCTGCGAGGCGGCTTGTCTGCCGAGTCAGGTTGAACCCGTTGTTAAGAAGCCATCCGCCTTACGCTACCCAATTGTCTACGTCTAATCGCTCAACCCGGGAAAACTCCCGTTCGTTGTTCGTCACAAGTATCCCATCGTTCGCTCGCGCCGTAGCGGCTATAATCAGGTCGTTCGGCCCGATCTTATCTCCGGTGGCTTCTAGTTTGCTGCGGATGTCAGCATAGTGCTTGGCTTCTGCTTCACCGAAGCTCACTACTTCAAATGGCAGGAGAAACTGCTCTACCGCTTCAAGGTTCTCTTCCCGTCGTGCGCTTCGGTACGCTCCGTATAGCAACTCCGCTTCAACAATCGAGGCGATGCGCACTTGCTCCGGATGCAACTGTACCAACCGCTCCGCCACCGAGCGATGCATCCCCTTCAGGAAGTACACACAGATGTTCGTGTCGAGGAAGTACTTCACATTCGCTCCCTATGCATGTCGTCTTGGAAGCCTTGCGACCGCTCGATCCGGAAGCTTTCATCGTCGATTGCACCGAACAGTCGCCCATAGTTCTCCGGCCACTCGGTGCGGATAATGCGATTGAGCTTGTCCACCACATACTTCGAAACCGAGACTCTTTCGAGCTTCGCTGCGCGGCGGAGTCGTTCTAGCGTGTGTTCATCTACATACAGCGACAACTGCGGCATGGCCACCTCCACTATGTTATATCATATACGTGTACTCTGCTCGAGGCAACACCTCCATTACTAAGGCGCCCTAGACTACATGTACCCTTTTGCCCCAAACCCCAGGTCCAGTACAAAACACCAGGGCCGTCCGCAGCCGCTTATAATCCTAAGACGATCGCCGTCGACCGACTCGCTCACTTCACACCCAATGGATAACCGAAACACAGTCCATTCTCTGCGTCTAGCGTACCTGTCATTCGCCAGTTTTCCGTTGTTTGCCGGATCCTCACGTGCTCCACACAGTGGCTTCTTAACGCCGAGGTCAGTTGATTGGCGGCCCAGCGGATGCAAGTTGCTGGGGAAGGAAGCGGTAAGGTTTCAGCACAATTCCGCACCACTGCGACTGCTTCCTCGCCAATTCCACTGAACCGAGAAGTT
>PWQX01000130.1 GCA_003556605.1 Spirochaetaceae bacterium | reverse complement strand
CGGAACAATCCCGACCGGACGCATTGGAGTCATTCATGAACCGCCGTATACGGAACCGTACGTACGGTGGTGTGAGAGGACGGCGGGGGTAACCCCGCCTCCTACTCGATCACTTTTGCGAAGCTCGGGGTGGAGAGTTATACGCCGGAACGCCCAGAAGGAACACCGCTATTGAGATGGTCAGACATGCCTCGTCGCGCTGTTGGTCGTAATGGGGGGGGGCGCTGAACGCCCGTTAGTTTGGGTCGAATCGCTTACCATTCTTGACGAACCGAAAAACTGTCTATAGATTGTGGCCATGGACAATACCAGGAAAGGCGAGAGAACGGTACCGGCCGGGCGCTTCAAGCAACACTGCCTTGCCATCCTCGATGAGGTAGCGGAAACTCATGAACCGATAACGATCACCAAACGCAATAAGCCTGTGGCTCGAATTGTGCCGCTGAAAACCGAGGCGGAGATCGAACAAGAAGTGCTTACGAGGCTGCGTGTTGCGGGGGGAAAAGTCCTGGCGGACGTTGAAACGTTGCTTCAGCCGAGCGAGCAACTCACCGAATGGCCGCAGTGATGGTCGTATTAGATACACACGTCCTATTGTGGTGGGCGTACGAACCGCACATGCTCACTCCTGAAGCGGCGGGGACCATCGACGCAGCAGAGCAGCTTGGAATAGCTGCGATTACATTCTGGGAAATCGCGCTGCTTGCTCGCAAGGGCAGAGTGTCACTCGGGCGGGGGATGACAGCGGAGAAATGGTGTTCGCAGGTGTTATCGATTCCACGCGTACGAGATTTGCCGCTAACAAGTGAAATTGCCGTGCGGGCGGACGCGCTGAAGATGCATTCAGACCCGGCGGATCGCTTCATCGTCGCTACCGCGATCATGTACAAGGCTCCGCTCGTAACGCGTGAGGGCCTACTGCAGAGCCTCAAAATTGTTAGGACAATATGGTGAAAACCGCCGCGCTGCTACCTGTCTGCCTCAGAGTCGGAGTCGTCGGCCGAATCGCCGGCGTCCGCGTCTTCGCTATCCTGCTCGTCTTCTTCGCTTGCGTAGCGCTCGTCCATGGGCCCGCCCGGTTGGAGGTACTCGAGGTACGAAGTGTCGTCGGTCTGCTCTTCGCCGGAATCTTTGTTTTGCCGCTTGCGGCGCTTGGCTTCCTGCTTGCGTTGTTTTTCTAGTTGTTTTCGGCGTTTTTCGCCTTTGAATGATCGTCTTGCCATAGACACTTCCTTCTCAACGGGACGGTTTATCGGGCTGCAGCGCAGGCTGTGATCTCGCTTATGGCTCTGAAGCAATGATGAGGCCCGAAGGAGTAGAGCCCTATCATGACATACCCGAGCAAAAAAGCAAAGCCGTCTCGGTCTGAACGTTCAGAACTCGAACTCAAACTCCGCACGCTCGAGCTCGCGGCCCTGGCGGTCGCGTACCGGTACCGTGATGCGCGCAGTGCCGTAGCGCGGGAAGTTTCCCCTAAATAGGACCATCCCCTGGTGTGAGCTGACCTCGCGAACGGTGATCTGGTTATCGAGCAGGACCCGGCGGATCTCCTGCTGGCGCTGACGCGCAAGGCTTCCTCTGGTACCGTCGGAGCGGTCACGGCGTTCCCAGTAGTTGCCGAAATGAAAGCGGTTCTGGGGCCGGTAGGTTCGGCCACCCATCGCGAGCTCGATCTCACTCAGACGGATAGTTACCGCCTGCTCAACGTCGGTGAAGATGTCGAGGTCAAAGGGCAGAAAACGCTCCCTGCCGAGGCCGGCCGGAGCGATGAAGGTGTTGTTCCGCCGACCGTAGCGCTCGCGCAGCAGGTTTTCATCGAGGAAGCGCAGGCGCATATCGAAGTCCTCGCCGTAGTACCACGTATACGGCTCACCTTGGACCATGTGGGTGGGTGTGGTCTCGCAGCCGGCGAGAACGGTCACGGTAAGAACCGTGACAATAGCGACGGCGATTGCCGCCGCAGCGGATGCGGTCTTCGCAACCGTGTGAACAGCGCTCATGTAGCTGTGCCCCCTTGCTGTTTTTGAATCTTCGCCCAGGTGTCGCGCAGCCCCACGGCGCGGTTGAACACCGGGTGCGATGGACGGTGGTCTTGTTTATCGGCTACAAAGTAGCCCTGCCGCAGAAACTGAAAGCGCTCTTCCGGCTTGGCCTCAGCAAGTGCCGGTTCCAGTTTGCAGCCGGTGAGCACCTCGCGCGATTCGGGGTTGAGGTAATTGCGCCAGTCTTCTTCGGCGGGCAGGTCCCCCGGGCGTTCCACGGTGAAGAGGTTATCGTAGAGTCGCACCTTGCCGTCTGCTGCATGCGCCGCCGAGACCCAGTGCGAGGTTCCTTTTACCTTGCGGCCGTCGGGGGTGCCGCCCCCGCGTGACTCGGGGTCGTATGTTGCGCGCAGTTCGGTGACTTCCCCGGCGGAGTTCTTGATGACTTCGCTGCAGGTGATGTAGTAGGCGTGCTTGAGCCTGATCTCGCGCCCCGGGGCAAGCCGGAAGAACTTCTTCGGCGGGTCTTCCATGAAGTCCTCGCGCTCTATGTACAGCTCGCGGGTGAAGGGGATAGGCCGCGTACCGGCGCCGGGGTCCTCGGGGTTGTTGTCGGCCTCAAACCACTCCACCTTGCCGTCGGGGTAGTTCACGATCACCACCTTGAGCGGCCGCAGCACCGCCCAGCGCCGCTCGGCGCGCGGGTTGAGCTCTTCGCGCAGGCAGTACTCCAGGTAGGCGAGGTCTACGGTGCTGTTTACCTTGGCGACCCCTATTCCGGCGGCGAAGCGGCGGATTGCCTCGGGCGTATAGCCGCGGCGGCGCAGGCCGCAGATGGTGGGCATGCGCGGGTCGTCCCAGCCCTCTACGTGCTGCTCGCTCACGAGCTCCAGCAGTTTGCGCTTGCTCATCACGGTGTAGGTGAGGTTCAGCCGCGCGAACTCAATCTGCTTGGGCCGGTAGATACCAAGCTGCTCTAAGAACCAGTCGTACAGCGGCCGGTGGTTCTCGAACTCAAGCGTGCAGATGGAGTGCGTTATGCCTTCAATTGAGTCACTCTGCCCGTGTGTCCAGTCGTAGGTGGGGTAGATGCACCAGCGCTCACCGGTGCGGTGGTGCGCGAGCCGGCGGATGCGGTACATGGTAGGGTCGCGCATGTTGATGTTGGGGTGCGCCATATCGATCTTGGCGCGTAATACGCACTCACCTTCGCCGATTGTGCCGGCGCGCATCTGCTCGAACAGCCTGAGGTTTTCTTCCACGCTGCGCTCGCGATAGGGGCTGTTGGTGCCGGGCGCGGTGGGCGTGCCGCGGTACGCGCGGATCTCCTCGGCCGAAAGGCTGTCGACATACGCCTGCCCTTGCTTTATGAGCTGCACGGCCCAGTCGTAGAGCTGCTCGAAGTAATCGGAGGCGTAGAACTCGCGGTCTTGCCAGTCGAAGCCCAGCCAGCGTACGTCTTCTTTGATGGAGTCCACATACTCCACGTCTTCTTTGCCGGGGTTGGTGTCGTCAAACCGCAGGTTGCACTTGCCGCGGTACTCCTCGGCGAGTCCGAAGTTCAGGCAGATGGACTTGGCATGCCCGATGTGCAGGTAGCCGTTGGGCTCGGGGGGGAAGCGCGTGTGCACGCGCCCCCCGTATACCCCCGCGGCGTTGTCGGCGTCTATGATGGTGCGGATGAAGTCTTTGCTCAAGCCGATTGGGGCGCCGCCGGTGATGTTCTCGTCCATGGTCTAGTTAGTGTACTGAAAATAGATGTTTTCAGGGCCGAACATCATGCCCCACGGAATCCAGCCTTCGCCGATCTTGGCGTTCACCCCCGGTTCAAACGCGTCTTCCTCAGGCTCGTGATAACTCAACGAAACGGGGCGCGGCGACTCGCGGTTGGGCTCACTCAGAAACAGGAACCAAAGCGTGCCGCTGTCGTCGCTGGTGAGCCCCCACGGAGAGTAGCCGGCCTCAGCGGCCTCGCGGTAGGTCTGTTCGATGGTTTGCTCCATGCCGAGCGTCATGCTCAAGCCCCAGTCGCCGACGGTAACCGCGTCGGTATTGATGAAAAACACCAGCATACCGTTCTTATAGCGCGCGAGGTCAACCGGCACCCAGCCGGTGTTTATCATTGAGCTCATTTCGGCCTCGAGTGTGCCGACCTGACTGTACTCGACGATCAGAAACTGATCGAACGGCAGCGAATCGCTGTGGATGTAGAGCAGCCACAGCTCTTCGCCGGCGGCCACTTCCATGCCGACCGGAAGGTAGCCGTCGTCAATTCTGTTTTGAATCTCCTCGTCACGGGTTTCGCCTTCAACCTCGTATTCGTCCATCACCCAGGGTGACGGAGTCTCCTGTGCCGCAAGCGGCGCGGCGGCGAGGAGGAGCGCAGCACAAGCAATCTGCAACATGCGGGCTGTCATAACGTATCATCTCCTTCTCGAGTGTCCGCCTACGATACACCTTTTTGCGGAGAATTTCTACACGCTCAACCGAAGCAGTGTTGCACTTACGCCGGTATATATCTAGTGAACGCGTTTCCGGAGCGCACGAACACACCGAACGAAACACACGAGGAGAGAGGCAACATGAACAGTCTGAACTCGATCTTGTTGGAAGGCAATCTCACCCAAGACCCCGAGCTGGGCGCCACGCCGAAGGGAACTGCGGTCTGCAACTTCCGCATCGCCGCAAACCGGTTCTACCGCCAAAACGAAGAGCTGCAGAAAGACGTGTACTTCTTTGACGTGGAGACGTGGGCGCGCCTTGCAGAGCGCTGCGCCGGAAATCTGGAAAAAGGGCGCGGTGTGCGCGTTGTAGGGCGGCTGCGTCAGGACCGCTGGAGCGACGCCGAAGGCAATCCGCACTCACGGATCAAGGTGGTCGCCGAGCACGTAGAGTTCAAGCCGCGGTTCCGCACCAAGGAAGAGCTGCTTGCGGACGAGGCCGAGGCCAACGCCGAGGCCGCTGCTGAAGCGGCGGAGGCGGGCGCGGCCGCTGAGCACGAAGCCGGAAGAGAAGCCGTTGCCGCGCAGGCAGAGGCGGCGGGTGAGCTCAACTTAGAGGAGGATTTTGAGCACGAGGAGCAGTCGGAGCCGGTGGAGGCGGCTCTGTAGGCGTAGCGCAGCGCCGATGCGGCGCGCTGCGCTGCAGCGGGGTCCCCCCGGCCGCTAGGCGGCCGGCGCCTTCGCGGCCGGGGTGTGCCTCAAGATAACTTGCACCGGCGCGCGGTCGTTTTATGACCTATGGCGCCGAAACGCTCGCGCCCCTGCGCCTGAGCGGCCGAGCGGCTCGGCGTCCGCCTGCACGCGTCAGCGCTCAAGCAGCGCGGCAGCGGCCTCGTCGAGGAAGACGTCACAGCGATCGTGGGTTTTGAGTATCGACGCAGGCCACTGCGGCGTCACTTCGGCATTCTTACCGAGACAGTGTTTTACCGCGTCTGCTTTTCGATCGTCGGGCACGGTGCAGATGATATTTTCGCTCTTGAGAATCTGCCGTATCGTCATGGTATACGCTTGCGGGGGAACTTCCTCCGCAGCGGAGAACCAACCTTCACCAACCTGCTGCGCCCGGCACTTATCGTCGAGGTCCAGCACCAGATAGGGTTCTTCGGTCTCAAAGTCGGCCGGCGGATCGTTGAACGCGAGGTGTCCGTTCTCGCCGATTCCCACGAATGCGATATCCACTGGCGCGGCGCTGATGAGCTCGCACAGGCGCCGTCGTTCCTGTTCTTGGTCGGGTGCGTCGCCGCGGATGAAATGGGCGGCCCCGGGATGCACACGCTCAACGAGCCGCTCTTTCAGATACTTAACGAAGCTCGCCGGATGCGAGTCGGCGATACCTACGTACTCGTCCAAATGAAACATCTCGCTGCGGCTCCAGTCGATCCCTTCAGTCGCACAAAGGTGGTCGAGAAACTCGAACTGTGACGCGCCGGTTGCCGCGATGAAGCGCAGCGTTTCCTGTCTGTTTAACACCTGTTTCATGAGTGTCGCCGCTTTCTCAGCCGCCGCGCGGCCCATTTCGTTTCGATTGGAAAATACTTGAATCCTCATGTCGCCCAGTCCTCCAGTTTAGTCACTTGCCTGTATTAGTAGCATTTTACGTGAATAATGCCTATCGGTACTCAGG
>PWQX01000161.1 GCA_003556605.1 Spirochaetaceae bacterium | reverse complement strand
TTTAGGATCTTATAGAGGGTGTCGGAGGGCGGCGCTCCCTGCGGGAATCGATTGAGGCGGTCTACAAGGCTTTCGTATGCGGATCTCTTCAGAGTTCTGTGGGCCATAGTTCCTCCTGACTGCACATCCTCGAGGGCCTCGATTCTATTACAGATTTGCGAATCCGGCGAGCATCCCGGTCGCGGTATGGGAGAGAAACATCTCAAGGATTTTGCTCATTTACTGTCGTGGTCACAATCTGTCGGAGGGTAAGCGCTTGTCCGAAACGCCGGAAACCAGTACGCTGCACTGCCGGAGGTATATTGATGGCTGACGGCAGGCAAGTAGGCGCGGCTGTGGTCCTCGGGCTTGCGGCGCTCGCCGTGTTGGTCTTACTCGCTGCGTATTTCCCGGACTCGACTCCGAACGAGCTTGATGTACGGATTGCAGAGGCGATCTACGACGCGCAGAATCCGGGGTTCGATCTGCTCATGCGCCTTGTGAGCATTTTCGGCTCACCAATCGGTATAATCGTGGCCGTTGGAGTAATTGGGGTCACCGCCCGGCGATGGGGCGATCGGCGCGGTGCGATGATCGCGGTGGGCATCGTGATCGCTGCAATCGTAGTGAGCCCGGTATTGAAACTGATCTTTGCCAGGCCTCGTCCCGAGCTGATTGCGGTCATCTCAGCGCCGCGGTCGTACGCCTTCCCCAGCGGGCATACGGTTCGAGCCACCGCAGCGTATGCAATGGCGGCAGTCGAGTTCGGGCGCATGCGGCCGCAGTGGCGCGTCTGGATGTGGCCCGCCGTGGTAGTCCTCGTTGCGTTGGTAGGAGTGTCGCGGGTGTATCTTGGCGCTCATTGGCCAAGCGACGTGGCAGCCGGCTGGGCCTTCGGCGTTGTCATGGTGTGTGCCGGCTGTTGGGCATTAGGTACGGATCCGCTCCGGCAGCCGCGCGGCTCGCGAGCTTCGGGTGACAGGGAACCGCACTGATGATATGCGAGTCAATAGGACCGGGGTTAGCGCAATGATCGCCCCGGAGAGCACGAATGCCCTAATTGCAGTGTTTTAGTAAACGGTCTCAGAACGGATTCACCTTGGCGGATTAGCGCGCTTGCCACGTGTTTGTTCGACCCAGTTCCGTAAGGATTGCTTTCATCAGGCCTAAAGAGTCTAGTCGCGAGAGGTTTCCAACGGCGGCAATTGTACAGTCGGCCCCCGGCGCATGCATAACGATTGCACCAAAGCCGGGAATGGTGCCGGTGTGTCCCAGCAATACGGTGCCGTCCATTTCCAGCCGTCGCAGTCCAAAGCCGTACCCGGTTTGTGCGGGAATGCGCGGGTGGGGCGCCGCGATGAACCGGGTCATCGCGGCGAGGGCCGGCGGCTCGAGCAAGATCCCTTCAAATAGCGCATCGACAAAGCGAGCCAGGTCGGGAGCGCTGGACACCATTGCGCCGGCTGCGTAGCCGTAGGTCAGCCAGCTGAGGTTGTGCGGTGTGATTGGCTGGGTAGCGAACGGCAGGAGATCACGTTCGTAGCCGACGACCAGCCGATCCGGGTCAGGACCCTGTTCGTACGGCAGGAAGAACGTATCGCGCAGACCGGCGGGCTCGATAATCCGCTCGCGATAGAGTTCGTCGATGCCGCGGTCGGTGACTGCCTCGGCGATAATTCCAAGAGCGACGTAGTTGGTATTGGAATAGCTGTGCCGGGTTCCCGGTTCGAACAGCAGGCCCTGTCGGCGTACCAGTGCCGTCAGTTGATCCGGCCGCCACAAGTACCGTGGTCTGAGTATTGTACCGAGGCTGGGCAAGGTCCGTTCGCTGTAGTTTGGGATACCGCTTGTGTGGTTGAGGAGCCGGCGCACCGTTACGTCGTAGGCGTTGGGGAGGTCAATCCAGCGGCCGATGCAATCGTCCAGCGACAGCCGCCCTTCCTGTACCAGCGAGAGGATCACCACTGCAGTAAACGTCTTGGTCACGCTGCCGATGCGGTAGACGTCGTCAATCCGCGCGGACTCGCTGCGCTTGTGATCGCGGTGGCCGTAGGCGCCGGCGTGGTACGCGCCGGCGACGCGCACCGCCACTTGCACACCGGGAGCGCCGCCTTGTTCCAGATGGGCCCCCGCAGCACGCCCAACGGCCTGCGCAATTTCCTGCCGGGCATCCACCGCGGCCTCCGGCGCCGGCGCCGGCTCGGCCTTTCGGTACGCTACAACGTCGGCTCCGCAGGCGGAGATGAGAAGAGCGATACTAACGATCACGACGCTTGGTGATGTGCGCATGCGTCCGGCAGTGTGATTATAGCACGGGCGGTTTGCCGTGTGCGTTGCTCTACCGGTTCAACGCTGAGCTGCCATCGCCGATAGCGCCGTGCCGTGCGATTCGCGAATCCGGCACCCGCCGGGTTCTGGTTCAGACCTTCTCAGCGAGAAGCGAAACACTCTTGACGCCGAACTCCTCACTGGCTCCCTGCGCCGACTCGGAGAGGAACTCGTATTCAGAATTATCTCTCGTCCTCACCAGCCGCATCCCGGCAGCTTCGATTGCACCGCGGTAGTTGTCTTGCTGCATGGCCCCGCCGATGCACGAGGCCCACAGCGTCGCGTCGCAGACGATCCCCTCGGTAAGCTGCTTCTCGGTGACGATATCCGAAATCGCCATCCGGCCACCTTTCTTGAGCACGCGGGAGATCTCTTCGAACGCCTTGGCTTTGTCTGGAACCAGGTTGATTACGCCATTACTGATGGCGACGTCGAAACTACCGTCCTTGAAAGGAAGCGCGCCAATCTCGGCATGCCGGAACCCAACGTTCTGGAACCTCTCGGAGCGCAGTCGATTTGCGTTCTCCAGCTGTTCAGGAGTAATATCTACACCGATGACGTTCCCGGTGTCACCAACCTGCGTCGCGGCGATAAACGCATCCATTCCGGAACCGCTGCCAAGGTCTAGAACCGACTCGCCGGGCTGCAACTCCGCCAGATCAAAATGATAGCCGACGCCGGCGAACGAGTCCACAGCTTCGCTCGGAACCTGGTCCAGCAGCTCGGCAGAGTAGCCGAGTTTGCCGGCCACCGCGCGACCTACTTCGAAATGGTAGTCGCCCCGCGGTTCCGTGGCAACCTTCGCATATACATCCTTCACCAGACGTACGAGTTCCTGCCGGTCGACAGTTTGCCGCATTTTCCTACCCTCCTCCTATTGGCCTTGATAGCGAAAGACCTTATCAAAGACTAGTAAATCAGTCAACAACTGATTCGCGAAGTATGCAATCTGGGCACTGTACAGCTAAACGGGCAAATGTAAAGATGACCGTGTCGCCGAAGCGGAAGCGGAGCTGCGTGCTGTCGAAAAGGAGCTGGGTGCGCATCTGCGCGGTCTTTCCGCGCCGCCGCGGTGGTCTACGGTTTCAAGAACAGTCTGGCATGAAGTCGACGTGGTAGAGATACCGAGCGCTTCCGTCTTGACCGGTGCCCGGAGAGCAGCATAACCTCCTCCGTGGTACCCGCCACTAGAAATTTCGTGGTTGCCGGAAACAAATTACGTGCCGGCACCGATGTGCGCGGGTGCATTCAGGGCGTATGGTAAACACCGATGCAGAGGTCAATCTTGTTATAGGAGATCACAATGGATGTGTATAACGCTATTCGAACAAGGAAGAGCGTACGGTCGTTTCTTGACAGACCCGTGGAGCAGGAGAAGCTTCAGAGGGTACTCGATGCGGCGCGCATGGCGCCTTCAGCGAGGAACAGGCAGGAGTGGCGCTTCGTGGTTGTGACCGAGCAGGAAACCCGGCGCCGGCTCGCCGACGCTGCATCTGGTCAGGCATTTGTAGCGGAGGCGCCGGTGGTGCTCGTCGGGTGTGCGGAGACCGACCAGCATCAGATGAGGTGCGGGCACAAGTGTTTTCCCATCGATGTAGCTATCGCTATGGACCACCTCAGTTTGGCTGCGGTGGCCGAGGGGCTCGGAACGTGCTGGATTGGCGCCTTCAGTGCCGAGGAGGTGCGTTCGGTGCTTGGAATCCCCGCGGAGATAGAGGTTGTGGAGCTCATGCCCGTGGGGTACCCCGCCGACCCGGCTCCGGTAGAGAAAAACCGGCTGTCGCTCGACACGATAACCCGCCAGGAGCGCTGGTAGTCTGACCCGTGCCCTTACGCGATAGCGATGGGTAGTTATTGCATTAGAGGATGGTGCTGAACCTTCGAGGTGCTTGCCGCGCAGTCTATACCGCTCCGATGGTTGCGACCATAACTGCCTTGGCCGTGTGCATCCGGTTCTCCGCTTCGTCGAACACTTTTGAATGCTTGCTGCGGAACACCTCGTCGGTTACCTCCATCTCGCTCAGTCCGAATTTCTCGGCGATATCCGCACCGATCTGCGTTTCGGTATCGTGAAAGGCAGGGAGACAGTGCAGGAAGATCACCTCTTCATTACCGGTTTTCTTCACCACATCCATGCTTACCTGATAGGGACTCAACAGCTTGATCCGTTTTTCAAACTGTGCCTCTTCACCCATGGAGACCCAGACATCGGTGTAAATCACATCCGCCCCGGCCACACCGGCTTCTAATGATTCGGTACACTCAACGGCGGCTCCGCTTTGTTGCGCCATAGCCTCGATTTCATCGCGCACTGCCGGCGCCGGGAACAACTCTTTAGGACCGACGCCCACATAGGTCATCCCTACTTTGGCAGCACCTATCATCATGGCATTCGCCATGTTGTTTCTCGTGTCCCCCAGGAAGGCCAGCTTGATCTGATGCAGTGGCTTGTTGACATGCTCTTTGATGGTCATAAAGTCGGCCAAAATCTGCGTAGGATGATCGGTATCGGTCAAGCCGTTCCATACCGGAACTCCGGCGTGGCGGGCCAGAAGCTCGGCCGTTTCCTGACTGAACCCCCGGTATTCGATTCCATCGTAATAGCGCCCGAGGACTCTGGCTGTATCTTCCAAAGACTCTTTCTTTCCCATCTGGCTGTTGGATAGGAAGGTTACGTGTCCGCCTTCGTCGTAGACGGCCACTTCAAAAGCACATCTAGTTCGGGTAGATGCTTTGTCGAAAATGAGCACGATGTTCTTGCCCTCCAGCAGGCGGGTTCTGATACCGGCGCGCTTTTTCTGTTTCAGGTCCGCCGATAAATCCAGCAAATACCTGATCTCTTCCGAGCTGAAATCCTTCAGCGTCAGCAGATGTCTTCTTCTCACGTTGAGCGGCATGAATTACCTCCAAGGATGTTACTAGCTTTCACACAGAACAGCGGCTGCACAAGATGCCGGCGTTTACTCTTCGCGGAGCGGGAGCGTGCCGATGCAGCCGGGCCCGCCGCGAGCGCCCTGGAGCGCTATTTCCGGCAGTCATCAGCGAGCGTGGTCATTGCCGGCTGAACGAGCGCAATTGTAGCACCATAACCACCCGGTCGCAAACAAAACAGAGCATGAAACACGGCAGGGTACTCGAGTATGCTACTGTGCCCGGAAGGCCTACTACAGATGTAGCTGACATGGAAAGCAGCGATGCCTGCCATTGTCCTGCTGGGCCTTACCAGTTTCGGCCGCGGAGAGCTCAGGCATATCGGTAAGTTCGAGTATCTGGACTCTTCGCAGCCCCTTGAGCGCAGCGAGTCTTCACCCGCGGCCGCTTGCTTTGACAACATAGATCCGCAGCGTGCGGCTGCAATCTCACCAAGGGGCAAAGCCGCATAGACGGGCTGTTGAAAGGGACCCCCCAAGGAGGCGGGAGGGCACCTATCACGCGCAAGTAGATCCGAGTCCACCGCAAAGCTCTGCGTTATATGGAAAAAGAGGTGGGGTGCCCCGTCAACGATCACACCTACGTTAGGGGTCCGGCAGGACCGCAGTCTTGTAGACGCAGGGGTAGCCGAGAGAATCAGATCGGGGGCCGATATGGCCTAGATTGCGCTTCCGGCGCCCTGTACGGGCATGGATTCGCCCTGCGCAGTGACCCAAGGGGGGATATTCCAGTAATACGAAATGCGCGCGCAGCCGAACACCAAGTACTTGACCAGCGCTACCCGCGAGTCCACGGTAACCCCGAGCCTGAACGACCTGATCTCTGAGCCACCAGCGCGGACACGCAATCTACGGTTACAACCCTTCGGCGGAAAAGGGCACCGG
>PWQX01000121.1 GCA_003556605.1 Spirochaetaceae bacterium | reverse complement strand
TGGGAGCTGCGCTCAAGCGGAAAGGAGGTGCATCACCGCGAATGCCGCCGCAAATCAAAGCCCGGCAGATAAGCTTCCCTGCCGGGCGCACCAAAAAAAACGGCAGGCGAGCCATGAATGGCCTGCCTGCCGATCGGTTGCTCTTGCTGAAGATGCGCTTTAGTAGCGACGGCTATATCCGCCGCCGCCGCCGCCGCCGCCGTTGCGCGGTTTTGCTTCATTCACCTTGAGCTGGCGCCCGTCGAATTCACTGCCATCCAGCGCCGATTCTGCGCTGCGCGCAGCTTCGCTATCGGCCATCTCGACAAACCCGAAACCGCGCGATCGCCCGGTTTCACGGTCAGTAATGATGTTCAAAGATACAACCTCTCCGTGCTGACCAAAGAGATCACGCAAATCGCGTTCTTCGGTTTGGAAGTTGAGGTTACCCACATACAGTTTCGTAGCCATAAAAGAGTCTCTCCTTCTGCGAATGCAGACACATTGTGATACGGAACCGGTGGACGCGCTTTAACTGGATGGTCACCGAACGAAGCGGAAGGCCTAACCGAATAAGCAGTTCACGAGATCCGTCTTGAAGCTTAAACTATACTGTATTCGGGTATGCATGTAAAGCTCTGGATCTAGGATTCGAAACGATTCGACACTCGTTGCTTAGACCTCTTTTCCCGTGTGGTGATTTCGGGCAGAATCCGGGGTATGCAAACACTGATCCCCCCCGACTATCAGCCCATTCTAGATCTCAAGCGGACCGAGCTGGGCATTAAGCTTGTGAAGGACAGCTTTGAACGCGGTTTGGCGGCGGAGCTTCGCCTCAGCCGGGTCACCTCCCCGTTGTTTGTGCCACGCGGGTCCGGGATCAACGACGACTTGAGTGGAGCCGAGCGTCCGGTACAATTCACGGTTGCCGCCCTCGATCACGCCGAGATGGAGGTAGTACAGTCCCTCGCAAAATGGAAGCGCCTGGCGCTCGCTGATTATGATTACCGACCGGGCTTCGGAATCTACACCGATATGAACGCCCTGCGGCCCGATGACGAGCTGGACGCGGTACACTCTATCTATGTGGATCAGTGGGACTGGGAGCTGGTGTTGTTTCCCCCGGAACGCTCGGCTGAGACGCTGCGGCGAGTGGTCCGCAAGCTGTATGAGGTTATCAAGCGTACCGAGTTTGTCGTGTGCGAACACTTTCCGGCTATCGAACCGGCACTGCCGGAAGCCATCACCTTTGTACACACCGAGGAAGCGCTGCAACGCTACCCGCACCTCACCCCCGAAGAGCGTGAATACGAGTTGGCCAGGGAATACGAGGCGGTTTTCTTGATTGGAATCGGCGCGGCTTTGAGCGACGGCAGACCGCACGGCGCGCGTGCGCCCGACTATGACGACTGGTCCAGCGAGACTCCGGACGGCTACCGCGGTCTCAACGGCGACATAATCATCTGGAACTCGGTGATCAACCGTCCATTAGAACTCTCTTCCATGGGCATTCGCGTCAACAAGGAAGCGCTGTTGCGCCAACTCGAGCTATGCGGAGCCGAAGGACGGCGCAGCCTCTACTGGCACCGGCGCCTGTTGGCAGGCGAGTACCCGGAAACTATCGGCGGCGGCATCGGGCAATCGCGCCTGTGTATGTACTTCCTACGCAAAGCTCACATCGGTGAGGTGCAGGCCGGGGTGTGGCCCGAAAAGACCGTAGAGGTTTGTCGAGCACGGGGTGTGCCCCTGATGTAACAAACGTCACAGCCGATTTCGCTTGCGTTATCCGATAGGTGGGCTTATCCTGGATGATACGATGTGCCGTTTTGCACGGGCATCGCAGCCTCTGTGGCGTATACTGGAGAGTACCTCATGATCATAGCGCGAGTTTTGGGTTCCGCAGTTTCAACGGCAAAGGATCCTAGCCTTACAGGACTGAAACTGTTGGTCGTGGCCAAAACCACACCCGCAAACGAAGTGACCGGCGAACCGTTCGTCGCTGCAGACACTGTCGGAGCAGGCGACAGTGAGCTTGTCTTGATTAGCGAAGGCAGCAGCGCCCGTGAGACTCAGTACACCCAAGGGAAACCGGTAGATGCCGCGATCGTCGGCATCGTCGATTCGCTTGAGGTCGAGGAAGTTATCACCTTTCGAAAGCAGTAAGACTTTTCCGGGAACTACGCAGGATTTCTGAAAAGGAGAGGATGAATGGATGTTCAGATGATTGCGCTCGGTATGACCGAGACAAAGGGGCTGGTAGCTGCAGTCGAGGCGGCCGATGCGATGGTGAAAGCAGCCAACGTCACGCTGATCGGTAAAGAGTACATAGGCGGCGGTTATGTTACCGTGATGGTTCGCGGTGATGTTGGGGCGGTAAAAGCTGCTACCGACGCAGGGGCGGCAGCCGCGCAACGCGTCGGCGAGCTCGTGAGCGTCCACGTCATCCCCCGGCCGCATTCCGACGTCGAGACAATTTTGCCGAAAAACTAAGCCCACAACGGGCGTGGACCACCGATGTCAGGCTCTCCTTATTCGATGCTAAGCGTAGGTATCGATGTCGGAACCACCACAACCCAAGTCGTCTTCTCGCGGCTGGAGCTACGCGATACGGCAAGGTCCGGCAGTATCCCGCGCATTCAGGTCACCGACCGAGAGATCCTCTATCAAAGCGATATCCGCTTCACCCCGCTCTTGGGGCCGGATGAGCTTGATGCGGACACGCTGGTGAAGATGGTGGAAGAGGAGTACCGCATGGCGGTGATCACGCCCTCTCAGATCGAGACTGGAGCGGTTATTATCACCGGTGAGATTGCACGCGCCAAGAACGCAGAAGTCATCCTCGACAGCTTAAGTGAGTTGGCCGGTGATTTCGTGGTCACCGTAGCCGGGCCCAACGTCGAGGCGCAGATTGCCGCGCGAGGGTCGGGAGCGGCAGCGTACTCCCGCCGCCATTACACACAGGTTACCAACGTGGATATCGGCGGCGGAAGCTCTAACGCGGCGGTGTTTCGCGCCGGAGAGCACATCAGCTCCTCAGGACTGGCGGTGGGCGGCAGACAGATTCAGATAGAGCCTACCTCCGGCCTCGTGCGGCACGTCGCTCCGCCGGGACGCCGCATCATCGAAGCCTTGGGCCTGCCGATTCGCGAAGGCAAACCCGCTGAGCTCAGCGCTCTACAGTGTTTCTGCAGTTGCATGGCCGACCTCACGGTGGATCTCGCCTTCGGACGCCTGAGTGACCTTGGACGCGAGCTACAGCTGACACCACCGCTGCGCGAGGCAGAGTCCTCGCAAGTCCTGTTCTTTTCCGGCGGTGTCGCAACGTACTACTACAACCCCGTCCCGGTCGGAAGCCTTTCGGACATCGTGAACCACGAGGATCTTGGGCCCTTGTTCGCGCAGCAGTTGCGCCTGCACGGCGAACTGCGTTCGGTCACCGTCAAGCAGCCGCCAGAAACGCTGCGGGCAACGGTGCTGGGGGCGGCGGGACAAACGGTGACCTTGAGCGGCAGCACCATCTGGGCGAACCCTGTAATCCTGCCGCTGCGCAACCTGGCAGTGATCGATCCGCAGGTCGACACCGCACGGCTCACCGACGCCGCATACCTTGCCGAGCGGTTCTTAGAAGCGGTTCGGCGCTGGGACATTACCCGCGAGCACACCGGGTTTGCGCTCGTGCTCGAGCTTCCCCACCGCTTAGACTACGCTACGCTGCAGCAGGTGGTAAGGGGACTGACTGAGTTTGCCGGTCCGCAGGTTCTCGCAGGCAATCCGCTCGTGCTGATCCTTGAGCACGACTACGCGCAGGTGATCGGCCAGACCCTAGCCGGGAGCCGGCCGGACATGCAGGTGATCAGTATCGACCAGGTCGGACTTGGCGAAGGCGATTTCATCGATATTGGGGTCCCGATCCTCGGAGGCCGTGTTGTGCCGCTGTCGATCAAGACCTTGATCTTCTATGAGTGAGGAGTACCGGTATGGTATTACGAACGAGGCTGTTTAACGAAACCTACGAGTTTGGGAGCATCAAAGAGCTTCTCGCAAAGGCGAACGAAGAGAAGTCGGGCGACCGCCAAGCTGGAATCGTCGCCGAGAGCGTCGCCGAACGCATGGCCGCAAAGCATGTGCTCGCCGAGGTCCCGTTGTGGGTTCTCTACGAGAATCCGGTCGTCCCGTACGAACAGGACGAAGTCACCCGGATCATCATAGACGCGGTGAACCTGACGATCTACAACGAGATCAAAGACTGGACAGTCGGCTCGTTTCGCGAGTGGCTGCTCGCCGACACTACCACCGGCGACATGATCAAACGCGCAAGCCGTGGGCTTACCGCGGAGATGATTGCGGCTGTCGCTAAGCTGATGTCGAACCTCGACCTCATGAGCGCCGCACGTAAGGTTCGCATCGTTTCGCACTGCGCCAACACGATCGGGCTGGAGGGGACCTTAGCGTCACGCAACCAGCCCAATCACCCCACCGACTCGGTTGAGGGCATCCGGGCCGAGGTGTTTGACGGACTGAGCTTCGGCTCGGGCGACAGCGTAATCGGGATCAACCCGGTAGACGACTCGCTCAGCAGCGTCACCCAGTTGCTCGAGATGACGTACGACGTCATTCAGCGCTGGGAGATACCGACGCAGAACTGCATTCTCGCACACGTCACTACACAGGTAGAGGCGATCCGGAAAGGAGCGCCGTCGGGGCTAATCTTTCAGAGTATTGCCGGCAGTGAGGCCGCCAATAAGTCGTTCGGTATCGACGTGAAAATGATGGACGAGGCCTACGAAGCGGCACGGAAATATTGCTTTACACCGGGCCCAAACTACATGTACTTCGAGACCGGACAGGGGTCGGCGCTTTCGGCCGACGCGCATCACGATGCCGATCAGCTGGTTCTGGAAGCTCGCGCCTACGGGTTTGGTAAACGCTACAACCCATTCCAGGTGAACACCGTAGTGGGGTTTATCGGCCCTGAGTACCTCATGGACGCGGTGCAGATTACCCGTGCCGGCTTAGAAGACCACTTCATGGGCAAACTGACCGGCATCTCGATGGGATGTGACGCGTGCTACACCAACCACGCCAAGGCTACCCAGAACGATATTGAGAACCTCGCAGTACTGTTGACCGCAGCGGGCTGCAACTATTTCATGGGCGTGCCGCTCGGTGATGACCCCATGCTGAGCTATCAGTGTACCAGCTTCAACGACGCGGCAAGTCTGAGACAACTGCTGCGGATGCGGCCGTTACCCGAGTTCGAGGCTTGGATGGAAGAGATCGGGCTGATGGAGAACGGGGTGCTCACCGCGAAAGCCGGCGACGCCTCGTTCTTCTTGCAGCGATAAGGAGTGAATATGATGCGAGAGGATATCGACAGCATTGTCAAAGCCGTTATCGCCGAAATCAAGAAACAGAACGGCAACGCCGCAGGGGCAAACCCGGCTTCCGGCAGCAGGGCAAGCACCACTAACGGTGAATTAGTTATTGACCTGCCCGACCCTACCACCAAAGAGGCACGCATGGTTCCGGGGGTAGAACATCCCTACGATGCCGAGGGGCTGCGCAACCTCATGGCGGCAACCACAGCGCGCGTTGGAGTGGGACGTGCCGGCCCGCGTCCAAAGACCAGTGCACTCCTGCGGTTTCAAGCCGATCACGGCGTGACCCAGGACGCAATCTACAGCGAGGTGGACGAGGCGGTACTCGAGCGCTGCAACCTGTTCACTGTGCAGTCGCAGATCGACGATCGCGACACTTACCTCCTGCGCCCTGACCTCGGACGCCGCCTTTCGGACGAAGGCCGCCGGCTGATCGAGCAGAAATGCAAGAAGAGCCCCCAGGTGCAGATCGTGGTCGGCGACGGCCTCAGCGCAGCGGCAATCAACAACAATCTCGAGTCTATTCTCCCGGTGATTGAACAGGGTCTGAGCTCGGCCAACATCTCCTCCGGAACGCCGTTCTTCGTGAAGTTCTGCCGGGTCGGAATTATGAATGCCGTCAACGACGTTTTCGGCGCCGATGTGGTAATCCTTTTGATCGGCGAACGGCCCGGACTCGGTGTAGCCGATGCGATGAGTGCGTACATGGGCTACAAGCCGACGCAGGGTAAAACCGACGGCGACCGCGACGCGTTCTGTATGATCACCAACAGCGGGGGAACCAACCCGCTCGAGGCTGGAGCGTACATCGTCGAACAGGTGAAGAAATATCTCAAGTATCAGGCCAGCGGTATTGAGCTCCGCCTGAAGATCTCAAAGGAGGGATAACCCATGGCAGCCCTTGACCCGATCAAGCCCGAGATTCTCGCAGCCCGGATGATACCGAACGTGCATCCGTCTTACGCCAAAGAGCTTGGCTTGCGAGGCGACCAACGCAGTATCGGCCTGATCACCTGCAACATCGACGACTCGTTGTACACAGCACTCGATGAGGCCACCAAGATGGCAGCGGTAGAGGTGGTCTACGCGCACAGCTTCTATGCCGGCGCCGCTCACGCCTCCGGCCCGCTGTCGGGTGAGATTATCGGTATCCTAGCCGGGCCGGACCCCGCGGAGGTACGATCCGGGTTAAACGCCTGCATCGCCTACGCCGAGGAGCAGGCCTGGTTCTACTCGGCGAACGACGAGGACTCCATCGCGTTCTTCCCGCATACCATATCGCGCTCCGGCAGCTATCTCTCGAAGGAAGCGGGTGTATCGGAAGGCACCCCCATGGCGTACTTGATCGCTCCGCCAATCGAGGCCTCCTATGCGATCGACGCCGCGCTGAAGGCCGCCGAGGTGGAGATCAAGATCTGGTGGAAGCCGCCTTCGGAAACCAACTTTGCCGGTGCGCTTATGGTGGGAACCCAGAGCGCGTGTAAAGCTGCGTGCCAAGCGTTTCAAGACGCCGTGCTGGAGGTCGGCTGTAGCCCACTGAAGTTCTGAGTGGGACCGGCAGAGCGTGCCGGAGGTAAGGAGCAGCGCATGAACGACAGCTACGATCTTGATCTCCAGTCGATCCAAGACGCGCGCCGATGTGCAGTGGCGGCACGCGAGGCCCAACGCCGCTTTGCTTCGGCCGGTCAAGAGGAGGTCGACCGCATCTGCGCAGCGATGGCCGATGCGGCGTACCACGAGTCGGAACGACTGGGAGTTATGGCGAGCGAAGAAACCGGATACGGCGTTGCGGTGCACAAGACGATCAAGAATCAATTCTCGAGCCGCGATGTCTGGAACTCAATCAAGAGCGAACCAACAGTTGGGGTGATCCACCGCGATGAGGCGCACCGCGTGGTTGAGATCGCCTGGCCGGTCGGCGTAATCGCCGCACTCACGCCGTCGACCAACCCAACCTCCACAGCGATGTACAAGGTCCTGATTGCGGTAAAGGCGCGCAACGGTATCGTGGTCAGCCCGCATCCAAACGCTAAGCACTGCAGCTTGGAAACCGTACGCGTCATGGCTGAGGCCGGTGAGGCGGCCGGTATGCCGGTGGGACTGGTGTCGTGCTTGAAAACCATCACCCTCGCCGGAAGCCAAGAGCTGATGAAACACTACGCAGTCTCGTTGATTCTCGCTACCGGCGGCACTCCGATGGTGCGCGCAGCGCACAGCGCCGGCAAGCCGGCGATTGGAGTCGGGCCCGGGAATGTTCCGGCTTACGTGGACAAGAGCGCCAATGTGGCCAAAGCCGCGTGCGACATCGTCAACAGCAAAGCCTTCGACTGCTCGGTGATCTGTGCCACCGAGCAAGCGGTGGTAGCCCACCGCGAGATCGCCGGCCAACTCAAGAGCGAGATGCAGCGCCACGGCGCGTACTGGCTGGACGATTCGCAGAGAGCCGCGATTGAACACACCCTGTTCACCTCCGAAGGCGGTATTCGGCCCGAAAGTGTCGGGAAGAGTCCGCAGCAGCTCGCCCGCTTAGCCGGCATCACGGTGCCGCAAACTGCGCGCGTTCTCGTCGCGGATCTGGCCGGGGTGGGGCGTGGGTATCCGCTGAGCCGCGAGAAGCTTACCACGGTCCTGGGCTTTTACGTTGAGAACGACTGGCGTACCGGCTGCGAACGCTGCATCGAGCTTCTGAAGTTCGGCGGTGACGGACACTCGCTGGTGATCCACGCGCGTGATGAAGAGGTCATCATGGCGTTTGGAATTGAGAAACCGGCTTTTCGCATCATCGTGAACACCTGGGGCACGCTCGGCGCGGTTGGCGCGACAACCGGCCTGGTGCCTTCGATGACGCTCGCACCCGGTGGCGCCGGCGGGGCCGTGGTCAGCGACAACATCAGCACGCGGCACCTGTTAAACATCAAGCGCTTGGCGTACGAGACCTCCGCTCCGCCGCCACAGGCGTACACACTGGCCCCGGATGTCACACCGGCCGAAGTTACCGCTTCAGCGGCCGGCGGCGCGGCGGGGTCGGCGGGCCCATGCGGTCCAGGCAACCGCAGCGAAGATGAGCTGGTACGTGAAATCGTGAGACGCGTACTAACAGAACTCAATAGATAGCTATCAGCCTAAGCGTAAGGAGATGACAATGGCAGACGTTCAGATGATTGCACTCGGCTTGGTCGAAACCAAAGGGCTCGTCGGCGCCGTTGAGGCCGCCGATGCAATGGTCAAGGCCGCCAATGTGAAACTGCTCGGCAAGGAGCAGATCGGCGGCGGTTACGTCACCGTTATGGTGCGCGGCGATGTCGGTGCGGTGAAGGCGGCAACCGATGCCGGTGCCGCAGCGGCGCAGCGTGTCGGAGAATTGGTGAGCGTGCACGTGATCCCGCGCCCACACGGCGACGTGGAAGCCATCTTGCCGAGTGACTCAAAGCCTGTCGCGTCGAAAAAGTCGGAGTAGTGCGCCGGCGCGAGCCGGCGTAGGGGGGCGCGATGAACAAGCGGCTGTACACCGAACAGGATATTCGAGCAATCGCCGCACGTGGCGAGAAGACGTTCGTGATTGGTAAGGACGACATCGTCACACCGCTCGCACGCGATGCGGCGCAGCAGGCGCGGCTTCGTATTGTACGCGCCACCGATGCAGACCCGCCCGCCGCACACGCTGTCGGCAGCGGCGGGCTAACTGCTCCGGTACCGGTCGGGACCGAGAGCGGGAGAACTGCGCATAGCGAGAAGCGCGAACGTGCCGCGGCGGCTACCCGGATTGATGGCCGTGCCGTTGAGTTGCAGCCTTTTCCGTTCGACGTTGGGAGCCCGCACATGGACGTTCGCGCCGAGGACGTAGTTACTTCAAAGCACGGATCGCCGATGGGGGCAGGCTTTTTGAGCTTCCGCAAGGGCTCGTTCCCGTGGAAGCTGACGTACGACGAGGTGCAGTACGTGATCGAGGGTGAGCTACATATCGTAATGCGCGAAAAGACGCTCATTGGTAGGCCGGGTGATGTGCTGTTTGTTCCGAAAGGTTCCGAAATCGAGTTTGCCACACCGAGTTGGGTGAAGTTGTTATACGTAACCTACCCGGCAGACTGGGCGTAGCCGGCGCGGTGCACGAGCCGGCAGCTTACGTCGACGCAGGGCCGCACAGTCGCAAGAGCGATCGCAGCAAGGTGGACTGAGTGTGTACGTAACCGAACAGACTTTACGAGATAGAGTTCGACATCCTCAACACGGCATGACTATCAGTCTACCGGCGGCCGCGCGTCTGTCGCCTGCGGCCGAAGAGTTCATCGCCGCCTGGGGCATCTCAATCGAGCGCGAACCCGCCGCATCGAGCCAGGCATCGGGCGCCGGTGGCGAAGCGCGAGACCACGGTGCGGCGAGCGAACCACGGTGGAAGAAACCAGCCTCGTTTCCGGTGCGGTTCACCGAGACAACAGCGGGGTATCCGAAACGCGAGCACGAGACCCAACTGAACCCGCATACCTTTGTCCCAAAGAACTCGCCGCGCATTCGTCTGCGCGGGAAGCTCGACACGCTGCACGCGATCTGTCTACTGACCGGCTCGCTTGCCGCGCAACACCGACAACAACGGCTGTTACTGCTGATTGAGACGCTCGCAGCGTACATTCGTGAGTTACTCAGCGCCGAGTATCACGAACGGCCCCCGGCGCCTCTCGAGATCGACGGCCGAGATGAAGCCGCCTTGCGTGCGGCAACACACCAACCGCAGCAGGAGCTCGGCACACCGCACGTGGTCGCCTCGAGTACCGGGTCACCGCTGATGCTGCATCTGAACTACCTGCGCTGCCTCGCGCGTGAGACCGAGTTATACGCTCTTGACGCCTACGCTCCCACGCCCGGCAGTACCGCCCAACAACCGCGCATGATCGAGGCAATGAACAGACTAAGCAGCGCAGTGTATTATATTGAATTGGTTTACCAGGCAGGACAGGCATAACGATGGCGCCCAGAGTGCTTCCACAGATTGACCTCGACGGCTATCTTAGAGCCGCCGACGACGTCGTGATCCCCAGCGACGGGGCCGGCATAGAGCACACTCCGGACATCGCGCTCGCCTCCTGTGCCGCGCGCAGCGGCGCCACGGCACACAAACCCGTCCACGTCGGCGTTGATCTCGGCACCGCTTATACCGTGCTGTTCGTGCTCGACGAAGCATACCACCCGCTCGCCGGCGCCTACGAGTTTGCGCAGGTGATCCGTGACGGTGTGGTGATGGATTTTCGCGGCGCAGTCGAGCTGGTGGCGGGCTTGAAACGGCGGATCGAACGCACGCTCGGGTTTACCCTCACGCGGGCGGCGACCTGTCATCCGCCGGGAGTATCGCCGGCAGAGGTTAAGGCGGCGCGTTACGTACTGGAGTCAACCGGGCTCGACTGCAGTACTATCGTCGACGAGCCGAGCGCGGCGAACGCAGTGCTGGGAATCGAGAACGGTGCGGTGGTCGATATCGGCGGCGGCACCACCGGGATCGCGATCGTACGCGACGGCGCGGTTGTATACACTGCCGATGAACCCACCGGCGGAACCCATCTATCGCTGGTTATCTCGGGCGCCCTGCGAATACCGTTTGAGGACGCCGAGCGCCGCAAGACCGACCGCCGAGAGCAGCAAGCACTGTTCCCCATGGTGCGGCCGGTGATGGAGAAAATGGGCAGTATTATCTTGAACCATATCCGGGGTCGCGACGTTGATGTCGTGTACCTTGTCGGGGGAACCTGCGCGTTTCCCGGCATCGACAGCGTGATCGCATCGGTCACCGGAGTACGAACCGTATTGCCCGAGCGGCCGTTGTTCGTTACCCCGCTCGGAGTCGCACTGAACGATTTAGGTCCGTGACCGGCAGCGAGCCGCGCGCAAGGAGCGTGAGACATGTCCGACCAGTTTGAGCTACGAGCCTTCTGTTATCTCGATCGCATGCAACCACAGTACGCAGCATTCGTTGGAACGATAACTCAAGGCGACCTGCCGGTAGAAGGCATGGCCAGTTTGTACGTTGAGATGGCGCCCGGGAACTGGGTGTTCCGGGTAGTGGATTACGCGGTGAAGGCAACCAACGCGAAGCCGGGCGCGCAGATCGTCGAGCGCCAGTACGGTATGTTCGAGATTCACTCGCATTCGCAGGAAGACGTGATCCAGGCAGGCCAGGTGGTACTGCGTGAGTTGGGTCTGACCGTGAAGGACCAACTCAAACCGCAGATTGCTTCGGAACAAGTCATCACCAACGTCAGTCCCTACCAGGCGCAGCTGTTGAACCGCTTCTCGCGCGGTATGATGCTGGTGCCGGGACGCACCATGCTAGTGCTCGAGTGTACGCCGGCGGCCTACATTAACCTGGCTGCCAATGAAGCGGAGAAGGCCTCGGATATCAATATCATGCACGTCACCTCGGTGGGGGTATACGGGCGCATGTGGCTGAGCGGAACTGAGTCCAATATTCTCGCCGCACGTGATGCCGCGGTAGCCGCGGTGGAAGCGGTGGAAGGGCGATCGTAGGCGTGTAACGACAGCGCCGCAAGACGGGAGGAGGGAACCGATGGCGAAACAGTTCATCACAGCACGCGAGGTTGAGTTGTACTGTGTCCAGGGCATAACCGAGCTGCCGGCGAACGATGACGTAGTGGTAACCGACATTGCGCGCGAACGCGCGCGCGAGTTGGGTGTACGCATCTATCATGCGCCGGAGGCGGCGCCGATCTCCCCGCCGGTGCGCGAGGAGACCGAACAGGCCTCGAGGGGCGGCCCGGGCAGTACGTACTCACCCGCCTCAGCGCAGGCGAACCAAAACGTATCGCGAGCGGATATCAAAGAAGCGGTGATTGCCGGACTAAAGGCCGAAGGGGTTGACCCCCCGCGGAACCTCGATGCAATCATCAACCGCGTAATGAACACGTAAGCACTCACGCTGCGCAGAGTAAAAGAGAAGCTTGTCTGCATGCTTTCCGCGCTGCGTATGACCGATGGGGCGGCGACCGTGCCCGATCGCGGCGCTCCGACCCGGGCGAATGAATACTCTTACGGTTCGGCGTAATTTTCATGCACAAATGTGCTTGACTTCTAGCACGGGATTTGCTATTAATTACGGGTTACAAATTTGGATCAATAGAGGCGCGAAGGTCATCAGTAGCGCGGGAAAGGGCTCAGGAGCCCGATAACCCTGCGTGAAAGGGAGTTTCGCCGAAGGCAAAGGTCTTCCTGAGGGCCGAAGCTTGGTCGCCTGGGCTAAATCCCAGGGGCTGTCACCACAACGGTGGAGTGCTATTGGTTTCCTTCCTGCGTTACTCCCGTGGAAGCGAATCAACGTCACCTCCTCCATACACAATGATCCAAAAGACTCTTCTCTGGAGGTCTGGTATGGAGAACATCAAGGTTGCCGTGCTCGGCGCAACCGGTGCTGTGGGGCAGAAGTTCATCGCCTTGCTGCAGCACCACCCGTATTTTCAAGTCCATGAGCTTGTGGCATCGACACGATCGGCTGATAAGCCGTACCGCGAGGCCGCAAACTGGATTCAAAAGACACCGATCCCCGAATCGGTAGCCGAGTTGCGCGTGAAATCAACCGACGAACCACTGGAGAGCGTTGTGCTGTTCTCGGGGCTCGACTCCGCAATCGCCGGCGAGGTTGAGCAGCGCTACGCTGAGGCGGGCCACGTGGTCATCAGCAACGCGAAAAACCACCGCATGGACCCCAGCGTTCCTCTCGTGATACCCGAGATTAACGCCGACCATCTTGCACTGATAGACCGGCAGCCGCACAGCGGCGCGCTCGTTACTAACCCAAACTGCTCGACAATTTTTCTCGCGATGACCCTGGCGCCGCTCCAGCGTGCGTTCGGCGTACAAGCCGTACAGGTCAGCACGCTACAGGCGATCTCCGGCGCCGGATACCCGGGTCTATCAGCAACAGATATCATCGGCAACGTTATTCCCCACATTCGAGGCGAAGAAGAGAAGCTCGAGACCGAAACTCTGAAGATACTCGGAGCTTTCGACGGCGAGCGCGTAGTACCGGCAACGATGCAGATCGGCGCCCAGTGTACGCGCGTACCGGTCATCGACGGCCACACCGAGACGCTTTCGGTGAAACTTGATTCGCGGCCGGATCTCGAGACCGTGCGCGAGGTCCTGGAAAGCTATACCGGATTCCCTCAAGAGGTGTCCCTTCCATCGGCGCCGCGCCAACCGCTGTGGGTATTCGACGCTCCCGACCGGCCACAGCCGGCTCGCGACCTCGAGATCGAGGGCGGTATGGCGACGCTGATCGGGCGCCTGCGCCCTTGCCCGGTGTTCGATGTCCGCATGGTGGTTCTCGGACACAATACCATCCGCGGTGCGGCCGGGGCGGCGATTCTAAACGCGGAGGCGCTCGTAGCGTGGGGTTACCTGTCGGGTGGCCGTTTTACGCGTGCTGCTGCAGACGAGCACCGGCAGCCCGTCGTCGCCGGCGCATAGCCGGCGCCGGCGACGAAACTCCGTTACAGCTGCGAAGAGCTACGCCGGCAGACCATATTGCTCGATGGCGTATTGATCGAGCTTCAGTTTCTCGAGCACGCCGATCGGCACCAGAAAGGTGACGGTAACTACACCCGGATTGCGGCCGATTTCGATAGCGCCGGTGACCGTTGCTCTATTCATGACCTCCGGAACTGAGACGCCGAGGAGCGCAGCGGCGCGTTCCACGCCGTTTGCCGTCGCCTCATTCAGCGTCGCCCCTGTTCCCACAAACGACAGCGGCAAGGACTTCTCTATCGTGGTTTCCTTCATGTTCCACTCGTTCGCGAGCCGTACGGCGTACTCCCGCTCTTGTTTCGAGAAGGGCTTCGCGAGATGTGGCAGGTCTTCTGCGACAGGAAGAAGGATTGGGCCCTCGATCTTGAGTCCTTTGATTACTTCCACCTGCAAGGTCACGATCCCGGCGACATCGGTCGTATGGCCGGCGATCTCCCCGTCGCCTTGCATAGCATGCATATCACCGAGATACACGCCCCCGCCGGGAACCTTTACGGGACACAGTACGAAAGCTCCTTCGCGGGCCCGGTTGATGTCCATGTGCCCATCCGTCCGCTCTGCGAGCTGTTCTTTCGTGAGTGCATACTCGTGGGGAGCGTCGACGAGGAACGTGCCGAAATCGCCGGCGTTGTGTGAATCCGGGAACGGGCGCGCCGGAGTTGTCCCAAGCTGACCGAGAAACGACCGGAGCCGTGCGGCCATACCAACGAGATCATGGGGAGCAAATGTCACGATCGGATTCTGCACCGAGTGTTCAGGGGTCGCCATGTAGCTTCTCCCCTCACGAGCCACCTTTTCGGCACCGCTTTGATCAAGGGTAATACCGACGTTCTTGCGGCCATCAAACGCCATAGTGTAGCCGTTGGTAAAACGGAAGGGTGTGACATCGGCGCCGCAGACAGCGCAGCGAATCGCCTCTTGCCCAACCCCTTTGATGACGGTGTCCGGGTACATCGTGCCGCACTCCGGGCACTTCACCGCCACGAACGGGTCACCTAAGAATCGTCCCTCGACCGGCGCGTCGTTTCCGGAGGCGGTTGCAATCGAGGTGACGCGAATTGATTTGATCCTGATCGCAATCGTGTCACCCACTTCGGCTCCCTCCACGTATACCGGCTTCGTCACTTCGTGTCCCCCTCGCAGACACGGGGTAATCATCGGCCCCCAACAACCCGGCGTTGTGTTCGCGATAATATGGCCGCCGTCCTTAACCGGGCCAAGCATTGCCTCTTTCGGATCTAACACACCATTGACAAACTCATGCACTAACACAGTCTCTTGGCCTTGCATACGTAAACCCTCCCTCAATCGACAAATTATGAGGAGTATTGACATCACAATTATACACCCGGTCTGTGCGTGTGCGCAGATAGTTTCCGTTCGTCCCGTCTTCCGCCATAGTAAACGGTCCTAGTCGAGACCGACGCGTACTCCGAGAATGTGCCGAATGCGAACCAATGGCGCACCGGGTGGACTCCTGATTTGACAGCGGCACATGTGCACGCCTATGATGGGAAACGAGCGGTATCTGCAGTTGCTACACAGCGGTCGCTCTAGTCTTGATTAGACCAGCAGATTCATGGCCCGACAGGGGGCGGTACGGTCCTCTCGCAGGGAGCGCTACCGTATAATGGCGATACCTGTCGATAATTTGCGGGGGGACATCAATGAGGAAATCTGGTTCTCGTTATTTCCGGCACCGCCGTCTCGCTTTGCCGGAGACCGCGGGCGAGTGGGGCGCCATTCTGACGGCAGCTCTGTCCGTGGGCGCCTTCGTGGTGCTGTTGGTGCCGGCTCTCACCGTCCCGCGCCCGATCGTGGTGATCACCGCTACCTTTGCCGGCGCGGCGCTCCTCGCAGTGGTGAGCTGGACAATGCTGTCGCCGCTCATCGCCCTGATACGCCGTGGCCCCGCGCCGGTGGCTGCAACAGCCGGCGCTACCGCCATCACGCTGACCGGAATGATGCTTGTGTACAGCCGGCCGATCCCGGCTGTAGTGGCGGCGGTAGTCACAGTGACGCCGATCTCGATCCTGATCGGCTCGGCGTTGGGACAGCTGGTCGGCGTATTTTTCCGACCGGCTTCCGCGCGTGCACGAATCACTGCGGTGCTGTGGGCCGCGCTTGCGGTCACGGCGGTATGGTGGCTCTCTCTGGCTGCTCTCGCTCCGGGCAACAATGAACACCTCCCCGAGCGGTACCGCGGCGCGGCGCCCGCTCCGGAGTCGAAGTTCTCCGCTTCGGGCCCATACGATGTACGTACACTCTCGTACGGAAGCGGCACCGATTATCGGCGCGCCCGCTACCGAGCCGATGCCGATATCCTCACGCCCACCGTTGACCTCTCCGGGCTGCTCCCGCGGCTCAATACCTTGCGCCGGCGTTATCGAGATGCCTACTGGGGCTTTACCCTGCAGGAGGCGCCCCTTAACGGCATGGTCTGGTACCCCGACGGTGAGGGGCCGTTTCCGCTTTTCGTGATTGCGCACGGCAACCACGCGATGGAACGCTCGTCGGAGCCCGGCTACGCCTATCTGGGCGTGCTGCTCGCCTCGCGCGGTTACATCGTCGCATCAATCGATCACAACTACCTGAACATGTCAGCCTTGGGGGGCGATTGGCGCGGAGATGAGATCGGCGCACGGGCCATACTCACTCTAGAGCATCTGGAACTGTGGAGTGCCTGGAACGAGACGCCGGAGAATCGATTCTACGGGCGGGTTGACCTCGACCGCATCGCCCTCGGAGGGCATTCGCGCGGCGGTGAGGCGGCCGCCGCTGCGGCGATGCTCAACCGTATGACGCGCTTTCCGGAACATGCTGCCCGCCGCATCTCCGGAGGTCACAGCATACGCAGTGTAATCGCGATCTCGCCGAGCGACGGGTTGTATCGTCCCGGCGGAGAGTCAATACGACTGAGCGACACCGATTACCTCGTGCTGCACGGCGGGCACGACGGCGATGCGTTCGTGTTCATCGGCCTCGGTCAATACTACCGCACAGAGTTCAGCAACCGCAGTGCCGGTGATTCCAAGATCGGCGGCGCCGGCGAACGCTTCAAGGCTGCAGTATATCTTTACCGCGCAAATCACGGGCAGTTTAACAGCCGCTGGAAACGCACGGATCTCTCGTTCCCATTGGGGTACCTTCTCAACACCGCGCCGGTCATGCAGGACAGCGAACAGCAACAGCACGCCGCCCGGTATATCAGCGCCTTTCTCGAGGCGGGCCTCAGAGAGGAGCGCGCGGCGCGTAAGGTGTTCCGGGAGCCGAACGCCGCGATGCAGCGAGACTCAAACCGGGAAGAAGCGCCGCAACAGACCGAGCTCTTACGCCCCACACCGCAGCACGCCCGCATTCTATATGCTGACACGCTGCTGCAATCGCCGCTCTACACGACCGATGCCGCAGGCATAACCGTATGGCGCAAGCGCCGGCACCACTCGCGTACGCGGTTCGTTGAGTTCCCGATACAGGTAACCGAGCTCGCGTGGGAGGCCGCCGCGCCTGCCCACAGCAGCCCTCCGGCGCAGGCTGAAGCCGGCAAAACAGCAAGCGGCGCCGCTGAGGCGCCCGCCTATCATCTCTACCCCGCCGAGGTTCCGGCCGGTGCCTCCGCGCTGGTCTTCCCGATCGCTGATCTCCGGCAGCATACGCGCACTCAGCACGGCCTACCCCTGCTTGAGCTCGAGATCGAGATTGAAACCCGCTCTGAGCACGGCGGCGCGCAACTTCACCGCCGCCCCCTTGCGCTCACACCACCGTTACCGGTTCAGTTTACGAAGTTCGGCGCCATTGAGCGCGCGCTCCTGCAGCCGTCGGAACCACTCTTGCTGCCGTACTTCATCCGCCTCGTCGAGTTCAGCCCAGGGCCGATTGACCCGACATCAATACGCCGCGTTACCCTGCGACTCGACCCGCGGCACTCCGGACGCCTGCATCTCGGAGCACTGCAGTTTAGCTAACATCCGCGTTGTCTCTCTTGCGCGGGAGGGGGCGGTCACTCCACCGGAAACAGCTGTGCTTCCGTCTCGCCGAGCCGCAGCACGACCTCGCCCGAGAGTATTCCTCGCACCTTCGGGTTATGATCGTCGATGATAACTTCTTGTCCTTCCACTTGGACCCAGTAACGCACGTAGGCTCCCAGGAATTGATGCATCGCAACCGTTCCGACAAGCCTCCAGCTGCCGTTGCCTGCCGCTTCGTCGCCGTCCTTTGCCGAACTAATATGGATGCTCTCGGGGCGTAGGCTTAGGATCGCGGCGGCGCCCTGCTTTTCGACATCCATGGCAACCGTCTTACGCGGCAGCTCGATCGACTGCTCGCCGATTCCCAACTGCACACTGGCCTCGCTCAACTGTTTGATTCGAACTCTGACGAACGCGTTCGCTCCGATGAAGTCGGCCACAAAACGGTTGTCCGGCTTGAAGTACAGCTCCCACGGCGTACCATACTGCTGCAGCACCCCGTCATTCATGACCGCGATCTTGTCGGACATGGCCAACGCTTCCTCTTGATCGTGGGTAACGTAGACCGTGGTAATGCCCAACCGCCGCTGAATGTCCTTGAGCTCAGTGCGCACCTTGACACGCAGTTTGGCATCGAGGTTCGACAACGGCTCGTCCATCAACAATACCTCGGGCTCCATCACGAGCGACCTCGCCAGCGCCACCCGCTGCTGCTGCCCGCCGGAAAGCGACGAGGGAGAGCGGTCGGCCATCGCGGTGAGACCGATGAAATCCAGGATGCGGTTGACCCGCTTCTCAAGCTCGACTTTGGGCGTCTTGTGAACTTTGAGCCCATACCCGACGTTCTGCCGCACCGTCATGTGCGGGAACAGCGCGTACTCTTGGAACACGATTGAGGTGTTACGCAGATGCGGCGGAATGCCCCGCTGGGACTTGCCGGAGATCAGCAACTCCCCCGAGGTTGGCTCCATGAAACCGGAAATCATGCGCAGCGTAGTGGTCTTGCCGCAGCCGGACGGGCCGAGCAAACAGGTGAAGCTGCCGCGTTCAATTGTTAGTGTTAAATCGTTTACCGCGACAACCTCGCCGAAGTGCTTATACAGATTCTTAAGCTCAACGTGTGCGGACCCCGGCGTTCCGGCATCACTGCGCTGCCGTGTCTGTGCTGGTACAATGATCGAATCAGCCACCCTGGCCTTCCTCCTTTACAGTTCGAACAGCCGCTTACCGCCCAGAACGCGGAAGGCGATCACAACCGAGCTCGTTATCGCGATAAGAATCGTCGCCATCGCGGCGGCCTCACCCCAGTAGCCGTGCTCCGAAAGCCCGAGAATCGAGGTTGTCGCTACGTTCGTTCCGGCCGCAACGAGAAACACAACCGCCGAAACCGTGTTCATCGACCGGACGAAGGTGTACACCAATGTAACGGTGAACGCCGTCTTGAGAAGCGGCAGGGTGATGTCCTTGAGAATCTGAAACGTATTCGCTCCGCCGTCGGCCGCGCTCTCCTCGATTGAAATGTCGATCTGCTGCAGTCCGGCCAGCGCCGTACGATAACCGACCGGCACGTTGCGGATCGCCATGCTGAGAATGATTATCAAACCGGTTCCGGTTAACACCAGCGGAGGGCGGTTGAAAGCGAAGATATACGCAATTCCCACCAGCGTTCCCGGAAGCGCAGCCGGTAGCACCACAAGAAAGTCGAACGCCTTCATCCCGACGAAGCGTTTGCGCAGGAGAACATAGGCGGCTATGACGGCAAAGACGGCGGTACCAAAACCGGCAGCCAAAGAAAAGCGAACACTGTTCCAGATGTGACCGAGCCGAGCGAGAAACGTGAACTCGAAGTTATCCAGAGTTAAACTCCAGTCAAAACCCCAAGTGCGCGCGAAAGCGCCCCATACGATTACGACGAAGATTGCCACCACGAACAACGAGACGAAGCTCAGAAAGGCAAACAGAGCCCATTTGACCGCCGTAGGCAACTCAATCGGATCAAGCCCCCCTCCTTTCCCGGAGACACTTGTGTATTGCCGCCGGCCGACCCAGTAGCGCTGAATCAGAAAGAACAACAGACTCGGTACCAACAGAACCACACTGATCGCTGCGGCCATACCCAAGTTCTGCATTCCGACAACCTGAACATACGCCTCAACGGCCATGACTCGAAACGGACCGCCGATCACCATCGGGTTGCCGAAATCGCTCAAGGAGAGCATGGACACCAGGAGAGCGGCGCCTGCGATTCCCGGAATCGTCATCGGCAGCACCACCGTCTTGAAGATGCCCCAGCGTGATTGCCCGAGGTCTTGCGCAGCATACTCGAGCGTAGGATTGAGGCTCTTGAGAACGCCCGACAAGGTCATTGCCGCGATCGGGTAATAGGCCATGGTTTGCGCAAGCCATAACCCGTGCCAGCCGTACATCGAGACATCGACTCCCAACAAACCGTGGGTGATGATCCCGCGTCGACCCAGCAGAAGTATTAAGGCCAGGCCCGCAACAAACGGCGGTGATATCAGCGGCAGGATGCTCGTGACCCGGAAGAAGGTCTTCCCGGGGAAATTCGGGCGGCTCAACGCATACGCGAAACAGAACCCCACGAAGGTGGCGCTCACGGTCGAAAGCGCCGCCATCACGAGACTGTTACGCAGAGTCGTGAGATAGCGCGTCCGCGAAAAAAAGGTCTGCCAGTGCTCGATCGCCGGTTGCACCAGAACGTTTACAACCGGATACAGAACCATAACCGCCAGCGGTATCGTTACCACCACGATCGCGATGATCGTAGTCGGGTCTTTGAAAGCGCTAACTACACCGGTCAGCCGAGAACGCTTGCCGTTATCGAGAGTGGGAGTGACGGTCGACATCCATCCTCCTCTTTCAACCGGCAGAGGGGCGGCACCGGCCGCCCCTCGCAATTACACTACTGAAAAAGCTCGTTCCACTCATCCACAATACGGGAACGATGCGCACCCGCCCACTCGTAGTCGTAATCTACCAGATCGAGCTCGGCCAACGGGGTTGCGCCGGGAGGCATCTGTACCTCCGGATGCGTGGAGATACGAAGACTGAGGTCGGTGTGCAACTGCTGCGCCTCAGGCCCGAGAATCCAGTCTACAAAGACCTCGGCGGCGCTCGGGTTGGGTCCCCCTTCGATAATCGACACCGCACCGATCTCCCAGCCGCTCTCCTGAGGAATCGACAGCGCGAGCGGGAATCCCGCGTCCATCGGCTTCATCACATCATGCGCGAACGCGATACCGATGATTGCTTCACCGGTACCCGCATGCCGCGCCGGCGCCGCACCGCTTGAGGTGTAGAACGGTACGTTGCGGTCAAGCTGCTCCAGATAGTTCCAAGCCTCGTCTTCGCTAACATAGCGGAAGAATTGCGTCGCGACAATGTTATACGCGGTACCGGAGGCGGCCGGCGAGGCCATCGAGATCTCGCCCTCAAGCCTCGGATCCAAGAGATCCTCCCAGGTACGCGGATACTCCTCACCGTCCATCGCCTCATCCCAGCGGGCGGTGTTAATCGCAAATCCCATCGGCCCTACGTAGAAGCCGCTCCAGTAGAACTCCGGATGATGATAGTCGGCGTCGGTCTCCGCGGCACGCGGCGATTCGTACGGGCGCAGCGCACCTTCCGGGATAATCGCTTCGTGCGTCTCCGAAGGCCCGCCGAAGAACACATCGCCTCCCGGGTTGTCCTTTTCGGCCACTATGCGAGCGGCGAGCTCGCCGGCGCTCAACCGAATGAACTCGGTATTGATTCCGGTGTCGCGTTCGAATGCCCGCAGCAGGCGTGAGATCTCATACTCATGCAGCGGGCTGTAGACAACAAGCTCGTCGTGCTCCACGTCCACTTCTTCTGCAGCGCCGCCGGCGGAGACTTGCGCCAAAGCCAGGCTCAGCAGCAGCGCTCCCGATAGTAACAGAATAAGCAGCCTTTTCATGGTAACCTCCCTTTGTGTTTTCTGAACTTGGTCGATCGCAACAATCTTGACTAAACCGCAAGCCTTCCTGTACTTGGCCCGGCTCGTGGCGAGCCAAGATCACTCAACTACGAATCGAATGCGTTGTGTTACCGACATCACCTCCCTTGTTTCGCTTTTTCGCTGCCCCCGCCCGTACCGATAATCAGCACGGTTCTCAGATCGACAATTAGGCAAAGGTTCGCATGTTACGCACCCGAGTGCTCACTGCATATTCAAAGCGTCCCCCCGCTTGTGGTGGCTGTCCATAAACAGTACTCGCCGTAACCTCACGGAAGAAATTACGAACCTTCGCGATTCTCGACTCCCGGGGTCAAGCCGCCTGCGCAAGCACCCGCAGCAACAGCCGGGGCTTGTAGGTTGTGATCGCAAAGACACCCAGTTTCGCCATATGAGCCATCTCCTCGACCGTGTTGACGGTCCACACCGAGACCGGCAGAAACCGCTGATGCGCAAAGCGCACCAGCGAGTCACGACACATGCGATAATCGATATTGATCCCACAGCAGCCGGCGCCAACCGCGTCGTGATACGTCTGCATCAAGAACCGCCGGTAGCCTCGGTCATCCACGCCCGCGTCGACGCTCGCGGTGTTAAGCAAGACCCGCAGCCCCGGATGGAAAGCGGTGACGGCCGCCGCTCGGGCTCGCGAGCAGCCGGAAATAACCACCTGCTCAGTCAGCTCAAAATCTTCAACGGCGCGCACAACTGCCGAAACGCTCGGGTCATCTTTTACATCGAGGTTGATTATGACGTTGTGGTCGCGAGCCAAGGCGAGCGCATCGTCGAGCAACACTGCCGGTTCGTTTTCTCCGTTGCTTGCGCCTTGACCCGATCGCTCGATGCGCCTCAGATCGTCAAGCGAAAGCTTCCCAACCGGTACGCACTCGCCCCCCTTCAACCGGATCTCCGGATCATGCAGCAATACTCCGAAACCGTCAGCGGTCGCACGGACGTCAACCTCGACCGCATCAGCGCCCGCTTCAATACCGGTCACGATCGAGACCAGCGAGTTTTCGACTGTTCCCTCACAGCCGGTGTGTGCCGTTATCAGCGGACGCTGTAAGAACGCGGTCGAGCTCGACATACACTCCTCACTTCAGACTAAGCGAGAAGCCCGACGTTAGACGCCGGTACACGTAGCCTGAAAACACCAGAATCGGGACTGTCGCCAGCAGCCCGATCGCCATCAACTGACCCCACAGCGTGGCGTATTCACCGATATAGCGCGAGATCACGACCGGGAGCGTGAGCAGTCCCGGCCTGCGGACGAAGACCAGCGCGAAAAGGAACTCATTCCATGCCAAAACCAGTGCAAAGATCGAAGTTGCGACCACGCCGCTGCGAATCAGAGGGGCAACCACGGAAGCAACCACCCGCAATCGATTCGCACCGTCGATAACCGCCTGCTCTTCAAACTCGATCGGCAGCGAGCGTACGAACCCGAAAATGATCCAGACCGAGTACGGTAGGGTGTAGACCTGATACGCGATAATCAGCCCGAGCCGGGAGTTCATCAGGCCCAACTCGTTGAATACCGTGTACAGCGGTACCGCCACGACGATCGGGGGAAGGATACGCACCGCCAAGATCCACATCAGAAACACCCCGTTCATCCGCAGAGGAAACCGATGGCGGGCGAGCGCATACGCGGCGAAAAACGCAACGATAATGGAAACTGCAACGGCTATCGTTGCAACGAAAACCGAGTTGTAGAAGTTGATACCGATGCCGTCGCGCACCGCTTGGATGTAGTTTTCGGTCGTAATGACTTCCGGCCACAATGTCGGCTGCGGACGGATTACCTCACGCGGAGTCTTCAGCGATGTAACAACCATCCAATAGATGGGGGCCAACACGACGACGATAACGATGCCGAGCAGCACCCACGCCGTCACGCCCCGTCTCATGACACCACCGCTGCTGCTCACTGTTTGCCTTCCTTAAACATGCTTCTGATGTAGAACACAGCGAGTACTGAAACAAACAGAAGAACGTAAACCGATGCTGCACTTGCGCGACCGAAGTTGAAATAGCGAAACCCTTCATCGTAGATAAAATACGACACCGTCCGGGTTGCGTTGGCCGGCCCCCCGCCGGTGAGCGCGTATACCTTGTCAAACAGACGGAAGGTGTCGATCGTTCGCAGCATGAGTACCAAGATGATCTGTGACCGCAGAATAGGGAGGGTGATTCGGCGAACGATCTGCGTGTAGCTCGCGCCGTCTATGCTTGCGGATTCAAAATACTCACGCGGAATCGAGTTCAACCCGGCTTGGATGATCAAGAATGCAAACGGAGTCCACTGCCAGATGTCGACCAACACCACCGAAGACAGAGCAATGCGCGTGTCAATGAGCCATCCGACCGGATAAAGGCCTGCCATTCTCAACAGATAATTCAACACACCGATCTCGTAGTGATACATCATCTGCCAGATCGCAGAGATCACCATCGTGGAGATCATCATCGGGAAGATGATGATCGTCATCGCAACCCGCTTGCCACGGAACTCGCCGTAGAACAATAATGCAAGGATCACGCCGAGCCCAACCTCCAGAATGCTGGCACTCGCCGTGAACGCCACGGTGTTTCTGAACGAGCGCTGAAACAGCGACTCGCCGGCAATGCGCACGAAATTCGTCACCCCGATAAACTCTCGCGTGTCTCGAATGAAGTCATACCGAAACAATGAGTCGTAGAGAACGTTAATCAGCGGATACACCGTCAGAAATGCGACGATGATGAATGCCGGCGCGAGCGCCAGATAGAAGAACGAGGCCTTTTTTGCCATGTTCAAACGCCGCAAACGGCGTGCAGGAGCCAAACCCGACGTCATGTTGACCTGCCAAGCTCAGTCGAATTGAAGGTTCCAATCGGCCGGTGGGGCAGCGCCGCACGCTCTTTCGAACGTTAGATTGCCCCAACCGGCAGATAGCATTGTGCTAGCCTTTAGTGATCTCAGTTCATAATCTCTAGAACGCGCTCTTGAGTCCGCTCCAGGGCTTCTTCGGCACTGATATCCCCGATGAGCGCCTGCTGCAGATAATCTCCCAGTACAGACTCAATCTCAGCCCAGTGGTCGGTCCGCGGCCGTGCCACGCCTTCGCGCAGCGCATCAAGCTGAGCCGGATACCAGTGATACTGCTCGATCAAGTCCGGAATTTTGTGAACGCTTTCGGTCGTCGGTGCCTGGCCGGTTTCGCGCGCAATCTTTTCTTGAATCTCTGCGCTGGTGATGAAGCGCAGGAAATCAAACGCTTCCTCCTGATGTTCGGAACCCACCGGAATCCCGAGCAACCAGATGCCGAGCAATGGGGCAGGCGGCTCAATCTGGCGCGGATGAGCGGCCACATTCACCAGCCCGACAACCTCCGACTCCTCAGGATCCTCCATATCACCAATCCAACCCGGCCACACTTCGATCGCCATTGCACCGGTTCCGGCCAACAGGGCGTCGCGAACTTGGGCAGACTCGTACGCAACTACACCCTCGGGAGCATACTGCGCGAGTTCCAGGAAGAACTCCACCGCTTCAAGCGCCTCAGGCGAATCAAAGGCGGGTTGTCCGGCGTCATCCAACACCTGCGCTCCGTGGGACGCGAAGATCGGCATGAACCCCGTTACGATGGGGTTACCGGCTACGCCGCGAAAGAGTACCGGAGCCATGTCCGGTTCGTTCTCGTGCACTAAGCGTGCGAACTCTAGCGCATCATCCCAAGTCTCCAGCGCGTCAAAGCCATATTCCCCGGCGATGTCGTCGCGATATGCGAACAGGGAAACGTTGCCTACATACGGTAGTGCGTACAGGGTACCGTCCTCGGAATACGGAAAGCGCCCAAGCGTGACGATATTGTCGATCAAATCATCGTCCAGCTCGACGCCGTGTCGGTCATACATCTCTTCCAGGTCTATCAACCAGCCGGCCTCCTGCATCTGCGGTGCGAACGGATCATCGATCATAACGAGATCAAACGCACCCCTGCCTCCGCGTAACTCGATAACGGTTTGCTCAAGCAATTCCGGCCCTGAAAGCTTGAGAATCTCAAATCGTACGTCCGGGTTCCGTTCGCTATACTCGGCCGTCGCAAGCTCCAGCGCGTCCCCGAACGCTCCATCCCTACCCGCGATCGTAAGCGTCACTTCGTCGGGTTCAGCCGCTCCACCGGCAAACGCCGATCCAACACTCATCGCACCGATCAGCAAAGCGCACATCACAAAACGTTTCATACTTAGATCCTCCTTAATTCCCCTCGTAGGTTCCAACGAACACTTCATAGAAAGTGTACCACCGCGAAGCTAGACCTGCATCAGGTTTCAGCTTGTAAGCTGTTAGACTCGAAACCTGAGATAAGCGATAGCTGCGTATCAAGCGATTTTGGCTTATAATGCTTATGTGAGGCCCCAGAAAGAAGGCAACAACAGCCGGCACCGTTTGAAGCGTAATGAGCTGGTAATGGCGATCTTGTCTCTGCTTTCCGAAGAGTTTGAACGCAGTGAGGTTGAATCGATATGGGAGGTGTGTATACCGGTTGCGACTATTCGCCGCTATCTCAGCGAGCGCCACGGCACCAGCTATAGCAGTGATCAATGGCTGCATACGCAACTACGGCGCTACGAAGACGAGCTTGGCGTGCCGCTTTTTGACCGCAAGAAAGCGACCGACTCAGCCGGCAACTCAGAGTGCGCGCTCGCGCTACATCATTCGATGGTGGATTTCTATCAGAAGCAGCACCTCTACATAACCGAGAAAATCAAGATCGCTAACGGAGCGTATGACTTCATAACTCAGCGCGCGCAACAGCTCGGCTCCCTCCGTCCCTGCAAAGTTCTACTCGGTGCCGGTAGCACCGTATATCATCTCGCGACGATTTTTGCGAAGGGCTCCCACACAGAGACCAGCCGTTACCACCTGTACACGCACAACGCGGGCTTCATTCAGAAGCTCCTGAACTCTAATGTCGATTACGAACGACTCTCGCTGTTCACGCTCGGCGGGGAGCTGGAGCCGGTCACGCGAACCATTCTGGGCGATCGTCTCGACGAGTTGGTCGACGCCGAGTTCGACGTGCTCGTACAGGGCACCAGTTGTGTTTGTGAAGGCTCTCTCTACGTTGAGTCAAAGCGTGAGCGCGGAGTCAAAGCAGCCATACTGCACCACTGCCGCGGATGCAAAGTGCTGGTGTGCACCAAGCATGAGTTCTCCAAACACCCGCTCACAGGCGTTGAGCCGTACGGAGCACTACGCGACTACAACTACGTTGTGGTTCCACACGCACCCGGTCGGGGCCAAAACAAACCCAAGCAGTACGAGCAGGCTTTCCACGAGCACAAGAGGTATCTTGAGCCGCAAATCCTCAACTGGAACTACGCGATTTACAAGGTGTTAAAGGAGTAGAGACTGGGTCAAAGCTTCCGGCATGCGCCGGCTATCAAGACGTACTTGCAGCAGGGCGGCGGCGGCCGCGGCTCCTCCTTGATTATGGACTCCGCCGGCCCCCGGGTTCACGATTCACCCGATGAGACCTGCGCTACAAGCCCGCCGAGAACTCTAACGTACGGGGAAAACTGCTCGAAACGAGAAATACCCGAGCCGGCGAGCTCTCCGGTTCGCTGGTGCCTGCAGGGCCGATTTCCGAACGAGGGCTCTGGTTCGAAAACACCTGGAACGAGTATCTGTACCGAAATGTGTACACCGGCAGTGACTCTGCGGTAATAGGGCAGACTATATGGCATTGTCGTCAGAAGCGCTTTCCCGAATCGCATCGTTTGTAACCAACAACCTTTCGGCTGAGATGCCTGATTCCGTCGATCACTTCGGAGGCATCATTGGGGGAGAAGAACCCTCGCGCTACTCTTCAAGCCCCCACCTGTGGAACAGTCTCTTTCGGCTTGTCGGAACGTCAGGTTATTTCGGTGCGCTCGATTTGCCCGGGAAGCAACAGCTGACGCGCCTTCTCGGGTATCTGACCGACTTGCCGGAGTGCGTGGATATCACTATCACCAGTCCATACAAGGCGGCCGCCTACGAATGCCTCGATCAATTACCCCAACCTGCGCATCTCACCGAGCGTGTGCGCCATTTACAGTGTCTTAACCACATCATCCCCGAACGTCGCACCGGAACCTTGTTTGTTGACAATACCGACGGCCAAGGGATGATCCGAGCGCTGGAAAAACGCAGAGCGCTTCAAAACGCCCGCGTGCTGCTGGTAGGTGCAGGCGGTGCTGCGGCGTCCATTGGTTACGAGTTGGTAGTCGCAGGTGCACAGCTCACCATCGCAAACATCATTCCCGACGAAGCGGTTGCGTTGAAAGCGTTGCTGGATCCGCTGACTGAACACCGAGCGACTGTCGGAGCTGGGGGATGGGAGCTGATCGAGGAAACGGCGCCGTCGAGTGAGGTAATCATCAGCGCGATTACGGCATCCAGCCCGCTGACCGAATCAGAGTTCGCCCTTTTGCCGGCGGATTGCCTCTGTGCCGATACCCGCTATGGCAGCAACGGTCTCTTCGCTGAGGCCGCAAGACGAGCGGGGCGGTCGTCGATCGACGGTCGCGAGATGCTTTTCGGACAGTTTCAGTTGGCTGCAGAGCGAGTAGGTGCGCTGTTGGAGATTGACCCGCAACTGCTGTCGAAAACCTTCAGCATAATCGAACAGGAGTTCACCGCGTAGCTCTCGGCTGTCTCGTGACAAGCTCTATAGACCCTACACGGTGGCTTGCGTGTCCCCGTCCACAACGATCATCCGGCCGTCGGCGAAGTCTCCGGCAGACGAAACCCGGAGCAAAACCGGCCCGCACAGAAGTTCTGAGCCCCGCACGCTGTTGTCAATGGACGCTGCGAGCCGCAAGCAAATACGCGAAGGTCCCTTGACCATCAGGCTCCAAACAGGGACTATCGCATCCAACAGATTACTTAGAGCAAATGGACGACACTGCGAGGGTGGACTATGTATGACATCGCTATGATTGGCCACATTTCAAAAGACATTATCGAAGATCCCAGCGGCAAGCAACACATTCTCGGTGGACCGGTGGTGTACTCCTCCGCCGCTGCCGTACGTTCGGGAGCCTCGGTCTTAGTGGTAACGAAAGCTGCACCGCGGGATCATGAGCAGTTGGCAATCCTCCGCGAGAATGGGGCGGAAGTGAAGGTTCACAATAGTCGAGAGACTACCTCGATTCACAACCGTTACGACACTCCCGATCACGAACGCCGAACGGTGACCCTGCTGTCCTCGGCCTCGCCGTTCACCCTCCAAGAGATACCGACCGAAAAGGCCCGCATTTGTCATCTCGCCGGGCTGTTCGTCGGTGAGATCCCGGAAGCGCTTATCAAAGAGCTTGCGACGCGCGCTCCGGTGGCGCTGGACGCACAAGGGGTGGTGAGAGCTGCCGGAGAAAGCGCACTGGTGCTGCGGGACTGGGAACGCAAGCGTGAGTATCTTCCGCATGTGCGGTACTTCAAGACTGACGCGGCCGAAGCCGAGCTGCTTACCGGGCGCGCGGACCGTGACAAGGCTGCGGACTCACTGCTCGAAATGGGGGCCGCAGAAGTGATGATCACGCACAACACCGAAGTTCTGCTTGCCACGCGAGACGGTGAACGATACCGGGCGCCGCTGACGCCGCGCAACCTTTCCGGACGTACCGGGCGGGGCGACACCTGTTTCGCCGCGTATCTCGCCTGGCATCTTTCGCACGGCCGCAAGGAAGCTTTGGAGTATGCCGCGGCGCTGGTAAGCATCAAGATGGAAACACCGGGGGTTTTTCGAGGAACTCCGGAAGATGTCTTTGCCCGCATGCGGTAGGCGCTCATCGCCGGTGAGAAAGGACAATTCGAATCGTGAGATACCAACTTATTGTTTCTGACGTAGACGGTACGCTTGTCGACGCTGATCAACACATACCTGCGCTGAACAAGCGTGCGATCACGAAGTTCGAACGCACAGGAGGGCGCTTCACGCTTGCAACCGGGCGCATGCCGCAATCGGCACAACCGTTTGTCGATGAGTTGCGGATCCGAACGCCGTACATCGTGTACAACGGCAGCCGGATTGTAGACCCGAGCGGACAAGCGCTATACAACCGCACGCTGGAAAAGGCAGCGGCTGCTGCAGCACTTGAGATCGCCGGTCATCGCGAGTTTACCGCGTTTCTCTACCAAGAAGACCGGATCTTAGTGGAGCGCATTGACGCCCGAGTCAAGCGTCAGGAGCGCAAAGACGGAGTGGCTTGTGTCGCAGTAGGCTCTTTAGAAGCACAGTTGAGCTTTGCACCTACGAAGATACTGTTCGTGGGACATATAGAGGAAGTGCCGGTATTGCTGCAAGCGCTGACCGAGACACTGGGCTCTCGCGCCGCTGTCGCTCGTTCGGAACCCGATTACGTGGAAGTGTTGCCCCCCGGCGTGGACAAGGCCGCCGCCTTACGGGCGTTATGCAACACCCTCGCGATAGAGCTCGAACAGGTCATGGCGATTGGAGACAATCTCAATGATCTTGAGATGCTGCGGCTCGCCGGTACAGGCGTCGCGCCGGCGAACGCGGACCCCGAAGTTCGTGCCGCCGCCGATGTCGTGACCTCCGCCGACAACGCACATGGCGCCGTCGCCGAGGCCATCACGGTTGCCCTGAGCTCCCGTGCATAGCCGAAACGGAAGATTTGAGCCAATGTCGGCATCGGGCACAAGGCTCGCTTGGAAGCAATTCACCCTATCCGCGTCGTGCTGCACCGGTGTCGGCATATCCGGTGTGGTGGTCTATTTCATTACTCTGCGGCGCGTTCGGCGAGCTCTTCCCAGCGTGCGGTTTTGTGTTCTACTTCTTCGCGCAAAGCATGGTAGCGCCGAGCACGCGTTTCCAAAACGCGGGGGTCCCGGGCGGGCTGTTGGAACTGCTCTTCAAGCCGCCGCAGCGCGGCTTCCTTGAGCCCAATCCCGTCGGGCGAGTTTTCGTACTCACGTTGTTCGCGGAACGACAATCCTTGCTTTTTCTCGCGGCTTACCGCCTTCTTAGCCGCTCGCCCATATGCAGCCGGACGCTGCACTCCGTTACCGGCCTCGGCCGCTGTGCGCGTCGACTCCAGATACGCATCGTAATCTCCTACAAGAAGCTCGGCGCCTTCGGGGCCGACGTGCAGCCCACGCAGCACGTAGACCGGCCGACTTGCGGTAGCGGTACCGGACCGTTCCCGTCCCTTTCACCGCGGACTGCCGAACGCTGCCGATCGTAACCGGCTTAGACACTCAGGCGCATGCATAACGTGCCGGCCGGACTATCGCGCCGATAGTATTCGCCTTCACCACAGTCCTCGACCTGAAACCCGAGTCCGGTATAAATATGGACCGCACGGTGATTCTCGCCGTCAACATGGAGAATGATCTCGGTTGTGTGGGTATTACCGGTCGCCCACGCCAGCATCTCTCGCATGAGTCGGGACCCGATTCCGCGATCGCGATAGCCTTTCAGCACCGAGATACCGAGCTCTCCGGCGCCCTGGAACCCTTCAAGCGTCAGTGCTTCGACCGTCACGCAGCCCACGATGCGCTGATCGTCCTTGGCCAGGAGAATGTGCGAGCCCTCGGCTGCGTTCATGCGCCGGATGTAGTGCCCAAGGTCTCCTACCGACTGCAGCGCGTCATCGGGGTAAATATGGAGGTACGGGTGCTCATCCTTCAAAGCCGAGAAAAACGTCAATAACTCCTCGGCGTCACTCGGCGACGGTACTTCGTACGATACCGCACCCATGTTCCAAATATACAGCCGAAACGGCCATTACGGGGAGTCACACCATTCGTAAGATCAGCAGCATTGCGCAAAACGCCGGCGAACAGGCCCCAGAGACGACGACTCCCGGTACGGCTGGTACAATCTCATCGACGGCCAGCCGATGCCGGGTGCATTTTCCGCCTACATTATTCTGCCTATATGTTGTGGACCAAATAGCCACCGTCGACCGGTATGGTAACACCGGTCACAAAGCCCGCGGCCTTTTCGGAAGCGAGGAACAGCGATACGCCGGCGAGCTCGGACGCCTCCCCGAACCTACCAGCCGGAGTGTGCGCGATCACATCCTGACCACGTTGTGTGAGCTCGCCGGTCGCCTCGTCGATCAAGAGCGCCCTGTTCTGCTTGCCGATGAAGAACCCCGGAGCAATAGCGTTCACGCGGATGTGGTCGGGCGCAAACTCCTTGGCAGTCGCCATCGTGAGGTTCATGACCGCAGCCTTTGCCGCATCATACGCCCAGACCCCGGAGAGGGGGACGTATGACGCCATCGACGCCATGTTAATTATTGCGCCGCCTACGGATTTCTCCTTCCAGTACGCCGCTATCACTTTGGTGGGGACAAGGAGCCCAGCGATAAGATTCAGTCTCAGGATCTCCTCGAACAGCTCGACATCAACATCGACAAAGGCCGCTTTGCCACGGTTGCCGCCGGCGCCGTTCACCAACACATCAAGCCCGCCGAGCTCCGAAGCGCAGCTCGCGAGTGCAGTCCGTACCGAGTCCTCCGAGGTAGTGTCGACCTCGAGCGCCTGTACGCGATCACCGGCGCCGGTCTCGGCGTTGAGCCGTTCCTTGGCCGTCTCGGCAAACTCCATCTTGATATCCCAGAGCGATACCTTCGCCCCGGCTTTCAAAAACGCCTCCGACATAGTTCCGGCAATCACGCCGCCGCCTCCGGTGATCGCAACCGTCTTGCCTTCGAGCGAGAACATCTCGTGTAAGTAATCCATTCCTTTCTCCTTGGTGTCCGGAATCACGACCGGACGAAATTCTCTTTGAACCGTATGAACGGCGGTAGCCCGCCTTTCACAATCGGTTTCCCCCTTCTCAAACTTAGCTTAGCGTCCGTACCCGGCGAAGTCGCCCGTGACGGAGAATGCAAGCGCAGCGCCGATCTCGCAGCGCTATATCGCTTCCTCAATCACGCTATGCGCACCCGCACTGGTGCCTGCGGCTGTGCCGCCGAGCACAACGGCGCGCAGTTATAAAAAGCGGCTTCAAGATGTCGTCATAGCGGGGATTATGCGACATATTCTTCGTTTTCTTTTGAGTTTCACACTAATACGCAAGACGTGATTTGTCAACGAACAGTCCATGCCGGCACAAATCCCCAAATGGGCCTGAGCGGGCGCGACGGGCCCATCGGTGGCCGCCTGCGTATATCCCGGCACGCCCCGTTGGCTTGACACCGCGAGTGTTGTATGGTACTCGTTTCGGTACCGTTTATTATCCGTAACAAGAGCAAAGAGGGTTTCCGCGAGCAACCCCGCGCAGAGGCTTTGAGACATGAAGCCCGGCACCGGCGCTTTTACGCGTTGATCGCGACGGCTGTAATCCGTATTCCTGCGGTCGTGCGGGCCATGAAGCTCCCGGACCGGGGGCTGGGAACGGTCACGCAAGGGTTCACAGCCGCCGGATTGAAATCGCGCAAGAAAGCAGATCCGCGCTAGAACGAAGCCCAGCAATCCGGCTTTGAGGGCGGGGATACACAGAGGTCTCCATAAGCAGTTCGGGCCATGAGTGCCTGAAAAACCGGCCTACGGGGAATAGGATCATGTTGTATTATAGCGGCGGATCGGCCACAACTCGGATTACGGATCAAGAATTATGTGAAGGGCTGCACGAAGCTCTCGCGAAGATCGGTCCGCGTGAGAAGGTATTGGCGCTCCCGCCGGATATCACGCGCGCGCATAGCCGAGCAGGACTTCTGACACAATACGTTTACGATCACTTCGGAAGCTCACTGACGGATGTATTGCCGGCGATTGGAACGCACGCTGCACTGAGCGACACCGAACGGGTCGAGATGTTTGGTTCAATTCCCGCGGATCTCTTCCGGGTGCATAGATTTCGGTCCGAGATGACAACGCTCGGTGAAGTTCCGTCGTCTTTCATTCAAAGAGTCTCGGAAGGAAGACTCTCGTTTAGATGGCCGGCACAGGTAAACAAGCTCGTCGCAGAGGGCGGACACGACCTTATCCTGTCGGTTGGCCAAGTTGTCCCGCACGAAGTAATCGGAATGGCAAACTACAACAAGAACGTGTTCGTCGGTACCGGCGGAACCGAAGCCATCGACAAGAGCCATTACCTAGGTGCGGTTTATGGAATGGAGCGGATAATGGGCCGCGCGAATAATCCGGTGCGGCAGGTCCTGAACTACGCGCACCGCGAGTTCGCCACCCATCTGCCGCTGGTGTTTGTGCATACTGTCGTCGCCCTTGAACAAGACGGCACGCTTGCAGTGAAAGGACTGTACATTGGGGACGACGAAGAGTGCTTCCTGAAGGCTGCGGAGCTCTCGCTTCAGGTAAACTTCACGATGGTCGATCGACCGCTCACAAAAGTCGTCGTGTACTTGGATCCTCAGGAGTTCCGCAGCACGTGGGTGGGCAACAAGAGCATATTCCGAACGCGCATGGCGATTGCCGACGGGGGCGAGCTCGTCGTGCTCGCACCGGGCGTAAAGGACTTCGGTGAGGACACAGAGATCGACGCGTTGATCCGCCGATACGGATACGTAGGAAGCGAACGGGTCCTCGCCCTGGTCGAGGCAAAGGATGATCTGAGGGCTAACCTCTCAGCCGCCGCGCATCTTATCCACGGAAGTTCGGAAGGGCGCTTCTCGGTCACGTACTGTCCCGGTCACCTGACCCGAGAAGAGGTGGAGGGCGTCGGCTTCCGACATGAAACGCTCAATGAAGCAACCAAGCGATACGACCCGGCCCGGCTGACGGACGGATACAACACCCTTCCCGACGGGGAGGAGATTTACTTCGTTTCAAATCCTGCGGTTGGTTTGTGGGCACACACCGACCGGTTCAACGCATAGGAGGATAGAATGGAACAATCGGACAAGAACCAAACCGCCGACATCGGGCTCATTGGGCTCGCAGTCATGGGACAGAACTTAGTCCTCAACATGGCGGACAACGGCTTCACGGTAGCGGTCTTCAACCGTACGGTCTCGAAGGTGGATGATTTCCTGAACGACGCTGCGAAGGGATACGAGAACGTGCTCGGGGGACACAGCATCGAAGAGTTCATCGCTCTCCTGAAACGGCCGAGAAAAGTCATGCTGATGGTGAAAGCCGGTAACGTCGTCGACCAATTCATTGATCTGGTCTTGCCTCATCTTGAACAAGGCGACCTTATCATCGACGGGGGAAACTCGCACTTTCCCGACACCACTCGCCGAACCAAACACCTTGCCGAGAAGGGCATCTTGTACATCGGCACCGGCGTGTCCGGTGGAGAGGAAGGAGCGCGCAGAGGGCCGTCGATTATGCCCGGTGGCAACCCTAAGGCCTGGCCGCTTGTTAAGGATATTTTCCAGGCCATCGCAGCCAAGACTCCGGACGGAGACGCGTGCTGCGACTGGGTTGGAGAGGAAGGCGCGGGGCATTACATCAAGATGGTGCACAATGGAATTGAGTATGGCGACATGCAATTGATCTGTGAGGCGTATCAGCTCATGAAGGATGGGCTGGGGATGACCCCGGACGAAATGCACCACGTGTTTGCGGAATGGAACACCGGCGAGCTCGACAGCTACCTCATCGAGATCACGCGCGATATCCTACAGTTCAAGGACGAAGACGGCACTCCATTGGTGGAGAACATCCTCGACACCGCAGGCCAAAAAGGTACCGGCAAGTGGACGGGCATCAGTGCTCTCGATCTCGGAGTCCCGGTCACGTTGATCGGAGAGGCGGTTTTCTCGCGGTGCCTCTCGGCGATGAAGGACGAGCGCGTGCAGGCATCTAAGCTTCTTACAGGACCGAAAGCCGCTTTCTCCGGCGACAAGACCGCTTTTGTCGAGGACATACGCCGAGCGCTCCTGGCGTCGAAGATCGTATCGTACGCGCAGGGGTACATGCTGATGCGTGAGGCTGCTCAAGAGATGGGGTGGCACCTGAACTTCGGCGGCATCGCTTTGATGTGGCGGGGCGGATGCATCATCCGCAGCGTCTTCCTCGGCAAGATCAAGGCCGCGTTCGATAAGAACCCAAGCCTGACAAACCTTCTCCTTGACGACTACTTTCGCGAGGTGACCGGGCGATGCCAAGATTCCTGGCGGCGCGTCGTCGCGCAATCTGTGACGATGGGCATCCCTGTTCCAGCGTTCGCGACCGCACTCACGTTCTTCGACGGCTACCGGTCGGAACGTCTGCCGGCGAACCTGCTCCAAGCTCAGCGCGACTACTTCGGCGCCCACACTTACGAGCGGATCAACAAACCGCGTGGTGAGTTTTTTCACACCAACTGGACCGGTACCGGCGGTAAGACTTCGGCCTCAACGTACCAGGTATAACACTGCCGCAGCGCGCCACGGCAGTGCCGTGGCGTACTGCTTCCAAGAAGCGCTTATCCGACATGACGCCGCTGAACCCGATACCGGCCGCACTGGTATTTGACTTTGACGGAACAATCGCCGATACGCAGTCTCTGATCATCGCCTCGTACCGGGAGACTTTTCGGCGCTTAGGTGTGCCGGCTCCGCAGCCGGAACAAATCGCCCGCACTATCGGCATACCGCTCGATGCCGCGTTCCGCAGTCTGACCGGCATTGCGGCGTTGGATATCGAGAAGGCGCTGGAGACGTATCGCGAGGTTTTTCGAGCCGCCGGATTCAAAGGACTCAGCACGTTTCCCGGGATGCGCGAGCTAATTCGCCGTTTCCGCGACCACGGTTTCACACTTGCCGTTGCCTCCAGCCGCAGCCACGAATCGCTCGACGATATGATCGAGTACTTGGATCTCACGCACTGCTTCAAGCTCATTGCCGGTCAGGAGGACTCGCCGGAGCCGAAGCCCAGTCCCGCAATGCTGCAGGCTATTGCCGCTCGCCTGCATATTCGCTGTGCGGAGCTTCTGATGATCGGAGACACGACCTTCGACATCCGCATGGGTCACGCCGCCGGCGCTGCGACCTGCGCGGTCGCCTGGGGCAACCATGACCGCACAACGCTCGAATCGGCGGCTCCCGCCGCAATCGTCGACACCGCCGACGAGCTGCAGGCGCTACTTGGACTCTGAGTCTACCGTAATCCGCTCTCCGGTTGGCTTCATACGCATGCTTCCCGAGTAATCCTCGCTGCCTGTTCTATCACCAGATTATCCACCCCCCTAGAAGCGGGTGCCGTCGCACGGCCCTATTCAACCAGCCGCCCATGCGCTTTCACTGCTTCCACCATCCTCTTGGCGGACTGCGGAAACAGCCATGCGGGAAAGCTGCACCCGGGAGCGAGCAGAAAGCGCGTCGCTCCCCCTGAACGGATGCCCTCTTCAGCGTTCTTCACAGCGGCCGCCGGTGTCACACGTGTGATCAGATTCTTATCGAGTCCGCCCATAATCGCACCGGGAAAGCGCCGCTTCATTTGGTCAATCGACGGATTTGTAGGGTGCCGGTCTTCGTAGCTGATGAGCTGCACCGGCAGATCAACCACATCATCCACAAAGATGCTGGTATCGTGAATGTGCGCGGTATTCATAATCGCCTTGTCGTGAACCTCACGCAGAATCTTTTCTACATACGGCTTGGCGAACCCGGTGAAGACCTCCCGATCAAGCTGATCTTTGCTTCCAAGGGTGGAAATGAAGATCCCGGCCGCTCCACACGCGAGGGCTTTCTCACAGTATGCGATAAGATTCTCGGTGACCACTTCTAGGGCACCGTGCACCGCATCCGGTGCTTCCTGCACCAAACGGAAAAGATGCTCGCCTGCGAGGTTGCGTTGCAGCGTCTGCCAGGGATCAAAAACCGTGTCGATGAAGTACGCCTTGTTCTCAAGCGTCTTGGCGATAACCCGCAGGGCCTTGAGCTGCTCGTTCCAGTCGCTCTTCTCAACCTCGAAGCGTTCGATTCGTTTGAGACTTTCAGGTGAGTTCACCTCAGCCACCCCGGCAGGCATGGGATGATAGTAGTCGTTCATGACTTTAAGAAAGTCAAGGTCGTAATACTCGAAAAAGCTCAGGCTGGCCTCTGCGTGACGCTCCCCGCACTGGTGCTGAAGACCGAAGTGGTACCAGAATGAAAGCGGCGGGCGGTCAAACTCCTCGCCGGCGAGTGCCGCATCGACCCGCTCAATTTTCGTCATGAACAACACCTCCAAACTGCACCCGAGCACTCTATGGCGGGCCTGATGCAGCTGTCAAGCAGAGGATGCGCTACCAGCCGCGTTCACTGATGAGGCAGGCGAGCTCCACCGTTTCCTCCTCCACGCGCTTGCCTTCCGCGCGGTACACGAGGTCCGCCGCCCGGTAATACTTGTCCTTGTGCGTGCTCCAGATCATGCGAACATCGCCGGCCAGATCGGTTCCCGGATTCACGCGCGGCCGCTCAGCGGCCGTCACCCTGCGAACCAGCTCATCGAGCGAGACTTCGAGCAAGATGACGTGACCGGATTCGGCGAGCGCATCAAGGTTCCACTCGTAGCGCACCGTGCCTCCGCCCAAACACACAATCGCGCTGCGGAGCCGCGCGAATTCCTTGCAGATTACGTACTCGAGCTCGCGGAACGCAAGCCAACCCTGCTCCTTCACAAGCTTGTGAAACGAATACCCGAGACGTGTATCCATCTCTTCATCAAGATCGACGAACCCGCGGCCCAACAGCTCCGATACCCGTCTGCCCAAGGTTGTCTTTCCCGAGCCGATCATACCCGCAAAATATACATTACCCGCCATATCGCGGCCTCTTGCTTGGTTTTTGCAGCCCGAAGCGCAGCCCCAAACACCGCAGCCTGTGCTCCGTAGGCATGATAGCACTGAAAACTGCGAATGCTGAATCTCGTCGTAAGGATCTACCGGAAACACGTCCGGCAGAAGAATGGAACCCGTCAATCAAAACCGCAGCTCAGCCACACCGGAAAGGAACACTCGACACCGGGTACTTCCAAACCGGAATAGTGATGGGACTATTGAGCGCGCTGCGAAGTATCGGCCTATCGGAGCAGGGCACTTGATGATCGCTCCTGATCCGCTGGCCCTAGCCCGCCACGACCGGTAACGCCAATGACTACCGAAAGATGAACGTTCGGCGGCGTTCTTCTTCAGCGACGATGCGGCGGACGTTTTCTTCCTCTATCGGCGTCAGGAGGCCTTCGGCGACGGTTGTGTAGGGCTTATACCATCGAAACCGGCGAAAAAACTTGCCGAGCTCACCCTCGCAGAAGTCGAATCCACGCCGGGCGTAGAAGGTGTTACGAAAGATACGCAATTGCGACAAAGTTAACAGACGCAGGCTCTCGGGTTTTACCTCGGTGCGATCGAAGATCCAGTCCTTCTCGGGCGTCGACGGTCCGTCGCTCAGCCACCAGGGTACCCGCTCCATGGCGAGTCGAAAGACATCATCGTTTCGGGGTTCTACGTCCGCAGCGATCAGCTCGAAGTCGTTAGCCTCGAGCGAGAAGAATGCCACCGGCAGCGGCTCGGCGAACTGAAACGAGTCTACCCACAGCGCACCGCTGTTGAACACCTGCACTCTCAAGTGCCCTATCGGCCCGCTCCACGTCCGACCGGTGCCGTACAGGTACTCTACAGTTCTAAGCAACCGATCACGACCGTACCCCGACCGGTACCGCACGCGCGTAGTAGTAAGCTCTTGCTCCGGGAAGCGAACCGCTTTGACATACCATGATCGCACCCCGGCGGGTCCGCCCGGGGCTGCCGCTATCTCGGTTGCCTTTACGGGGAGGTCGTTCACCCAGGTGCGGAAGTCTCGAAACTGCGCAATTTCAGGTGTTCCGTAGTCGTAGCGGGGGAAGCCCACCTGTAGGCGCTCTTCACGACCGGGGTTTCGAAAGACGAACGAAGCGTCGACAACATACTCTTGCGCCGAGAGATAGATTCGGACGGTTTCCGAGACAAGCTCCACCTCAGTCTCGTCCGGTGCCCGCAGACTTACCGCCCCTCCGGCGACGTCGACAAAGGCCTCGTTCCCCAACGCGAGCTCAACTGCGCCAGGACCGAGCGCCAGCCGGCTACACAAGAGAACGGCACAAAAGGCAGACTTCATCAAACGGTTCATCACAGCACTCTGCGCTGATAGTATTCTCCCGCCGATTACGCCGACCTGTCAAGTATCGCAGAAAGCCGCGAAGCCGAGGCGGCACCCGAGCGCGGCACGCACCTTGTGCAGGGATACCTGCGCCTCGGTTGCGCTACTGCAGCGCTTCAACGATCTCGCGAGTAGTTTCGTTCCAGTCGCCGGCCTCGTACCAGCGCGTCATCTCGTCGAGGTACTGCCGGTATAGCAGGTTGAACTGCTTAGCGGCGCTTTTGTTGTGCTTGCGCTCCTCGTAAAGGCGCAGGAAATCGGGGGTCTCTTGCTTCCACCCCTCCTTCTTTCGCTGCACGACCGCCGGCGCTTCCACCCAGCGGGCGACCTCAGTCCAAGTGCCGTCCCATAGCGAAAGCACCGGAATGTGATCAACACCGGCGTCACGGTAGTGGTCTTTCAAATCTGGCTGCTCAGAGCCACGCAGAATACGAAGTTCTATCCCGGCCAGCTCACACAGCCGTGCGATGATCGGCAGATTGGCAGCCGAGTCGCCGCACCAGTCCTCGGTCATCACGGTCGCACGTACCGGCTGTGAATGCCCGGAGACCGCGTACCGTAGAGCAGCAACGTGATCGCTTCTCGGCTCGGCGCGATCACACAACTGTCTTACCAGCGAACGATAATTGCGCAGACTAGCTACGTAGGTTTGAATATCAGATCCATGTTCAAAGATGCTCTCGTTCATAGTTGAAATAGAATGTAGCAGCTATCCTGAATTGCGGCCACAGTAGATGAGCCGCAAACTTCACGTGCGCAGCGGTCTGCTATCGGGCGGCGCGCGCCGCCTCGTAATCGTGAACTCCGAGCTGCGACGAGCACACTAAAGCTTCGAACTAATGGCCGAAAGCCGCGCAGCATGGAGATCTTCGGCGTCTTGAGCCATGAGCACAAACCGGGGTCTTCGCCAAGCGTTTGACATACACTCAGCGCTACGACTATCTTATGCTCAGATATGAACATTCTAGTGATCGGCGGCGCCGGCTACATTGGCAGTCACGTAGTGAAGGCCCTGCTGCAACACGGTGATTCGGTCACGGTGTATGACAACCTCTCTACGGGCTGTCGCGAGAACGTGTTTCCCGAGTGTGGATTCATCGAGGCCGATATTCTCGACGAAAGGCGATTGCGGGCGGCGATGCTCACAAACGGGCGTCCGGTGGACGCAGTGATCCATCTCGCGGCATTGAAAGCGGCCGGCGAGTCGATGCTCGAACCCGAGCGTTACGCCGAACACAACATTGCCGGGACGATCAAGATCCTGAACGCTATGACCGGTGCTGATGTACCGCGCCTGGTGTTCTCGTCCTCGGCGGCAGTGTACGGCGAACCGCGGTACCTCCCGATCGATGAGGCCCACCCTACCGAGCCAACCAACTTCTACGGGGCTACGAAGCTGGAGATAGAACACCTGCTGCGCTGGTACTCCCATCTGCGAGAGCTGCGCTACGCCGCGCTGCGCTACTTCAATGCCGCCGGGTACGACCCCGACGGCGAGATTCGGGGCCTCGAGCGCAACCCCGCGAATCTGCTGCCGATCATCATGGAGGTCGCTATAGGCAAACGCTCAAATCTGCAGGTCTTCGGTGATGATTACGACACTGCCGACGGCACCGGCGTACGTGATTACGTGCATGTGACCGACCTTGCAACCGCGCACGTTACGGCGCTCGAGCGTATTGCCGAACACAACACCGATCTGGTGCTCAATTTAGGCACCGAGTGCGGAGTGAGCGTGCGCGAGATGTATGAGCTCGCGCGCACCGTTGCCGAACGCACTATCCCCGTTGAGGTCGCTCCCCGGCGCGCCGGAGATCCGGCGAAGCTGGTGGCTTCGTCTGCGGCGGCGCGTGAAGTGCTTGGCTGGCAGCCGCGCTACAGTGATCCGGAGACCCTTATCCGCACGGCGTGGCGGGCGTACGCTGCAAGCGGCGCCAAAAGCGCAAGCAAATGAGCCTGTTACACACCCCTCGATACGAGACCGGGGCAAGCGCCCTGTTGGTATCGGTGCAGCGGCCTGAAGACGATAGCCGGACGTCGGCCGAAACCGGCGCGGAACTGCACGAGCTGGTGCTTGCACTGGGTTTTAGACCCCTTGGCCCCATCAATGCGAAGCTGCGAAAACCGTACGCGCGTTATCTGTTTGGAACGGGGAAGGCCCACGAGATCGCCGCCGAGGCCGAGAAGCGGGACGCTGAGTGGGTAGTGTTTGATGATCAACTCTCGCCGTCGCAGCAACGCAACTGGGAACAACTGACTCAACGTACCGTGGTAGACCGTCAAGAGATCATCCTCGACATCTTCGCTCGGCATGCTCGTACAACCGAGGCCAAGCTGCAGGTAGAGCTCGCACAGATGCAGTATTACCTGCCGCGCCTGGCACACGCCTGGACGCATCTCTCTCGCCAAAAAGGCGGCCGGCGCGGCACTCGGGGTGAAGGTGAGAAGCAGATCGAGCTCGACCGCAGGCAGGTTCTACGCCGAATCCGAGAGCTGCGCGACGAGCTGCGCGAGGTGCAGGCAAGTCGCGCAACCATGCGCAAGCGCCGCGTCGGCGTACCGGTACCAACCGGTTCGATCGTCGGCTATACCAACGCCGGCAAGTCTTCGCTGATGCGCATCCTCACTGATTCACGCGTGCGCGTCGCCAACCAGCCGTTTGCCACGCTCGACGCCACCACGCGCAGGCTTGCACCTCAGTTTGAGGGCGGAGCGGTACTGACCGACACGGTCGGGTTTATTCAGAAACTGCCTCCGAGCCTCATCGATGCCTTTAAATCAACCCTGGAAGAGACGGTACTTGCACAGTTCCTGGTACACGTGGTGGACGCTTCAAGCCGTAACCTCGACGGCCACTTTGCCGCAACTACCGAAGTGCTCGAAGAGCTTGGGGTAGCCGACCGCCCCCGTGTAGTGGTGTTCAACAAGATTGACTTACTTGCCGACCGTATTGAGATCCACGCCGCCGCCGAGCGTCTTGGATGCGATCCCGAGCGTACAGCGTTAGTCTCCGCCAAGACGGGGGAAGGAATCAACCGCGTGCTCGAGCTCATACGTGACGTCATCGACGAACAGAGCGCTGAGACCGTATACGCGGTTCCCGCTGATCGCTACGACCTCATTGCGTACCTGCATCGCAATGGGCACGTCCTCAGCGAGGAGCACTATAACGGCGTAATCGAGGTTCGGGCGCACGTTGCACCGGAGGCGGGCGGGAAGCTCGCCGCGTACAAGTGCATGACGTCCCACGGCGGGCGTTCCAACCGCTGACAGTCCGGACCCCACTATCAACACTCACTTTGTCGCGCACGAACTCACGGCGGCCGGCACAGTGAACGGGGCAAACACATTTGGACGAGAGGTCTGCTCCACGGCGGCGGCGAAACGCCTGAGCGCCGTGTATTCCGGCCGCCTACCCGTCCTGCACGGCGCACTCGGAAGCAAAAAGCGGGTGTGCCGCCGCGCCTTCGTTTGCAGTGTTCAAACGCGTTGGCCCTGATACAGTGAGCCTCACCCGTAGGCGCGTTTCACCATGGCTGCTATACTCGTAATTCACGATGAGCGTACAAAATAGCGGCGTAATCTACACACACTGCTACAAATCACCGATTGGAACCCTGCATCTCGCTGTCAATCGCGGCGGGAGCGTTCTACGCATTAGCTACACCGCATTCGGCGAATGGCCCAAGGGGCTGCAGCTTGAAGAAAACAAGTACGCCTGCGGCGAGCTCGAACACGAGCTTGATGAATACTTCCGCGGTCACCTGCGGCACTTTACAATCCCCGTCAGTCTTGACGGAACACAGTTTCAGCGCAGCGTCTGGAAACGCCTCGCCAAAATAGAATACGGAAGCACGGTCACTTACGGAGAGATCGCCCGCAAAATCGGCCGTGCCCGTGCCGCCCGCGCAGTCGGCAACGCGGTAGCCGGCAACCCCGCCCCAATCGTAATTCCGTGTCATCGAGTGGTATCGGCCGACCGCGGCCTTGGGCAATACGCGCTCCGCGCCTTCCCGCCCGGCGACGGGTCGCGGCTGAAACGCAAGCTTCTGGAGCTCGAGGGCGCTCTGTAGCGTGCCGCTATACTGTTTTGACGTATATCCGCATCAACTCCACGAAGTAGTAGATTTGCCGGTGGATCTCAGTAAGTCGATTCTTGAGCGGGTCTGCGACGTAACCTTGGAGCTCTCTCCAGTTCACAATGAGCTCAGACTCCTGCCGATCGGCGTCTTCAATGACCGCCCTCAGAATCTTCCCGATTGTGGTGAGATGCTGCGCCGATTTCACTATTATCTCGTGTGCGGTTTGATTGACCTCACTCAGTTGATCCTGCAGTAGCTTGAGCGACTTCTGATCACGCTCAACTGTCCTGCCTAACGCTTTTCGCAGCTTAGCACCCCGCTCTCCATCGTCGGCAAGGCTATTGTCAAACTCGAGAATCTGATCGGCGAGCGCCATGGTTTCATGGAACGCCTCGGACAGCTGATGCGAGGTGACGGTAGCGGCCCACCTACCGCGCACCAGCAAAACGTCCCGCACCAGCTCGCGAACGTCTTTCTTGCAGTAATCTACGAGAAACGCCTTCAGATAGCTCATCGGCGCAGTGAGCGTATAACCGCTTGCGTGTCGTTTGGCATACACCTGACTCGCAGCTTCAGTGTAGTACTTGGTGCGCAAGACCGTTGTGTTACCGAAGATCTTGTGGCTCAACTGCTGCACCTTGCGTTCGCGCCGTTCAGCCGAGAGTTTCTGAATTGTTGCTTCGGTTGTGGTCTTTACGGCATTAAGATACGGCTCAACAATGTGCTCTTGCGGGACGTTCGGCTCTACCACCAAGAACGGATCTTGTTCTACATAGCGCACGATTTTGAGCAGAACCTCTGACTGCACTACATCGGTCACCGAGTTCATCACCTTCTTCCATGCAGCGCGTGAGATTACCTCAATGCCTCGATACTGCTGAAGAATCCCAAGCACCCTATCCCAATCCGCCGACTTGTCGATTGCGGGGGCAATCTCTAAGAAGTCTTTCAAGTCATCAGTGATAGACTCGCCGCCGATAGCTTGGAAGCTCGGCTTGTAGCTTGGATTCGCTTCAGTTATACCCGGATCGAACTTCTTCAGTAAAAGGTAGAAATCGAATCCCACGAAATGAACAAAACTACGCACGGTATTGTAGGTTGCATTGATCTGTTTGACAGTGACATTGTCGAACGACGCGAAGAAGTCCACCATCGCTTGCCTCAGCTCACCGGAAAGCTCACGGATATCTGACCGCTCGCCTGCTTCGCCGATACGATCTTCAGCAAACTGCGCGAGCATTCCGGTTTGCTCCTTGCTCATGAAGTTCTCGATCACGATAGACTGCAACGCCTTTGAGCCGGCTGCGTTGCGTAAGATGGTTTTCGCCGGCACAACCGCTTTGTATATTTCATGAATGAAGCGCGCCAGTCCCGGCTGCACCTCGTTACCACGTGGTTTATAGAACTTGTAGCGACGATTCTTGTTCAGATCTCTACGAATTCCTTTGAGGAGTCGTCGCTTTTTGCGCTCCGGATCATCCTGATTGGTGACGAGCGCGAGAAGCTTCTCAAAAACTCCTTGCGGCTCTTTGTGTACCCGCACAACCCGCTCGGCCTTTCGCCTGTCCATGAACCTGTTCACTGCCTGTCAACCGTTTGTAGCCCGCAGTGTATCATAGAGTATCACCGCTTGTCGCCACACCCGTGATCGCGCTATGCTAGAGCAATTCGCAGATAAAGGGAGTTTCGCCAGATGGAAGACATACTAGAAGAACTGAGATACAAACACCGAAAAGGCCGGCGGCGCGATCAGGAACTCACTGTATTCTCTTTGTCGACGTGTGGGTTTTGTAAGCGCGCGCTCGCGTTCCTCAGCGATAACGGATTCGCCTATCGGTTCGTTCAGCTTGACAAGATCCCACCCGAAGCGAAGCGCCGGGTGAAGGATGAGTTGCATACACGCTTCAATACCTCGCCTGTGTTTCCAGTGCTGGTTGTCGACGGCAAGCGCGCCGTTACCGGCTTCACAGAGGACCAGTGGCGAAAACTGTTGAAGCTGCCCGAGGCGGGCTAAGGACCGAGGCTATGCGACAGCCGACTCGCCGGACCAAGACAGTACAGGACGCCCATACCTTCATTCGTCGAGTTGCCGAGCACAACGGCTGGGCCGTCAATCCCGACACCGAGTTCGTCGGTGACCTCGCACAAGGCCTCGCGGTAAACTACAACCGCTACGGGTATTACTTGTGCCCGTGTCGCGACGGAGACGGGATACGCCAACACGATCGCGACATCATTTGCCCGTGCGATTACAACGTCCCGGATCAACAAGAATACGGCCACTGCTTTTGCGGTCTTTTTCTTTCACCCGAGTTTGCGGCGCAGCACAAAGCCCCGGTACAGCTGCCCGAGCGCCGGCCTTACGGGTAATGCAGGAATTCGGTTTTTCGCCCCTAGATTACAAAACCGTGCCGGCATAGACTGAAACCCCGACTGAGCGCAACCGCGGAGCTTCCCCGGTGTTTCGCAGGTGCCCAAGGTACCAATCTCCGCTCGCAGCTTCAGATCCTGAAGCGTACATCAGCAACGATACACGCGATTTGAAATCAGTTTTCGAAACTTCAGCGCTTCCCTGGATTCGGGTACAATTTCCAGCGCCCGCTCGCAATCACGTAGTGCTCGCACGTAATCGCCAAGCTCGTAATACAGTTGGGCACGTGCAAAAGCTCCATCGAAGTGATAGGGATCAAGATCGAGACAATGGTCCAAATCAGCGAGAGCGTCGCTCGTCCTGCCAACCACGCGATATACTACGCCGCGGTAATACAACGCTTTGGCGTTATCCGGCGTCACCGTCAAGGCCCGGGAGAAATCGTCTATCGCCTGTCCATAGCGATCGTCAGCGAAAAAGGCCATCCCGCGATGGGCACAGATCACCGACTCAACCTCGGGCCGCAGCTCGTGTTCCAGTAAGCGGTCGTATATGGCGATGGCCTTGTGATACTCCTTGCGGTTGTGCGCCAGCAACGCCTGCAACAGAAGGTTATCGAGCGTTTCAGCAATCTCTTGCCCGTTCCGCAGACTTGTAGCCGAGTGCCCGTATCCACCGTTCCCGCGATCACGACCCTCGTCCTGCGGCACCGAATCGGTACGGTCCCCGTGTGCATTATGTGCATCCGCGTCCCCTTCCTCTTCAAGCTCACCGTTATCAGCTATGCGGTGATACTCCCGCCAGAGCTCGCCGCGCCGCTTCGCCAGCTCACCTTGCAGCTCGCGTTGATAGTCGCGGATCTCTTGGAAAATGGTATCCGACAGGGACAAGTTCGCATTTAACGCGGCCAGCTTACGCCGCAATGGGTCGTCTAACGGGCTGAAATGGGCCTTGTAAATAAGCTGGTGCTCAACCTCAGCCCAGGCATCCTGGAGAATTGTACGCAATTGCAGCTCACACGAGACGTCATCGGGCAGGCCGCAGCGCTCGGCGATCTCGTGCGGAACACGAATCAAATAGTGAATGGAATCGTACCCGAACTCATGGAACGCGTACTTGGAGCCTTTGCGCTCCACCTCTACAACATCGTAGCGCTCACGAAGCTCAAGCTCGATACGGCCGATGTCTTCCAAGAAAGGGCAGACCACCCGAACACCCAGCAGATCGGTGAGCTCCATACTGCGCTGCGACCCGGGTAACTCGCGCACGCGACGGACAAGCTTCGAGAAGCAACTGTCAAAGGACTTGACCCGGCATTTGACGGTAGGATCCAACCCGACCGCCGTAAGCTCAACGCGCAACCGGGCCTGCAGGGTCGCTAACGCTTCGTCATACTTTGGCCGTAGGCGCCGATACTCCTGCTCAAGTTTCCATCGTTCGGGCAACGGCAGATCAACTTTGTGTATCGTGACCTTATCCTCGCCTTGATGCAACATGTCGTGTACCTGTACTATACCATGGAATCCGGGCGAATGCAGCATGGCGAACGAGAGAGAGATAACCACCAGGCTATCCGAGCTCTTTCTCATCACAGTAGTTGTGACCGTGACGGTGCTGTTCATCCGGATTCTCAGCCCATTCTTGATCACGCTACTGGTTGCCACAGTGTTCACGGGCCTGTTCTATCCGCTGTTCCTGCGCTTAACCAAGACGCTGGGAGGACAGCGCAAGGTCGGGGCAGCGCTTACCCTGGGTCTAATTGTGCTCGTTGTGGTGATTCCGATCAGCGTTCTGGGGCTACTAGCGTATACTGAGCTGATCGCTATCGTCGCGCGACATAGGGAGATCACGCGAGAGATCACCGAAGCGATTGCGCGCTTCAGCGAGGCCGGCATGGCCGGGGTGTTCGATACCTTTCCGGGTCTGGAAGCCTACGTGGAACAGGTGGAGCTGTTCTCGCTGGAGGAAGTGCTGCGCGATGTGATGCGAGTCGGCAGTGAGTTCTTGCTCGATGCCTTTCAGCGCTCATTCGTCGGCGCAGCGCGCACCGTGGGTGCCGGACTGCTCGGTTTACTCCTGATGTTCTTCTTCTTTCTCGACGGTCCCAAGCTCGTTACCGCAATTAGCGCGGTACTCCCGATGGAACAGCGCGATATCGACCACATTGCTTCCGAAACTGTCCAGGTTACCAGTGCGACCCTGATCAGCACGGTGCTGATTGGGTTTTTCGAAGGCGTCTACGGGGCGCTGCTGTTCTTGATGCTGGGTCTGCCCTCGCCGTTTCTGTGGGGCTTGATCATGATGGTGCTCTCGGTCATCCCGCTGGTGGGTACCAACTTTGTCTTTGTTCCCGCGGTCGTGATCCTGGCGTTTTCAGGACGCTGGGCGGCCGCACTGATACTCCTGATATTCGGAGTTGGGGCAATCGGCGTCAGCCAAAACGTGATTAAGCCGAAACTGCTGGGCGACCGCTCGGGTCTGCACCCTGCGGTGGTCTTACTCTCCACCCTCGGGGGGATCACGCGGCTGGGCATCATCGGGTTCTTGGTCGGGCCAATCCTCGCCGGACTGTTCGCGGTGCTCTGGCGCATGCTCGCCGACCGTTACTCGGCCGCCTAAGGCGGTGCGCTCGAGCTCTCGCACCCTTGTCTCCAACGCATCCAGGCGCTCGGTAGCGAAACCGGCGTTTCGCGCGAGATACCAGCGCCACGCAACTAGAGCCGACAGAGCAAACACCAGAACCACCAAGACCGGAGCAAGTGCCTCGACTAGATCCCGGATTGCGTCCACAAACAGGTAAAACCCGTAACTCGACACGGCTTACCCAGCTTGTCCGGAAGCTCCGGAGGTGCGCAGCTCGTCGTCCGAGCGTATGACCGCGTCCGCCGCCCTCTCCATGCGCTGCATTACCCGCTCGCGCACCGCGGCGTCGACCGTACCGATCACGCGGGCGGCTAACAGCGCCGCGTTCTCCGCGTTGTTGATTGCCACGGTCGCCACCGGAATTCCGCGCGGCATCTGCACGATTGACAACAGCGAATCTAAGCCGTCCAGACTCGAGCCGCGCACCGGCACCCCAATTACCGGCAGCGCGGTCATCGCCGCCACCATTCCCGGCAGATGCGCCGAGCCGCCGGCGCCGGCGATAATAACGTGCAAACCGCGCCCGGCGGCGCTGTGCGCGTACGCGCGCATCCGGTCAGGCGTTCGGTGCGCCGAAACAATGCGGTACTCACAGGGAAGTTCGAGCTCTTGCAGCACTTCAACAGCCCGTCGCATCACCGGCCAATCGGAGTCGCTCCCCATGATCACCCCGACCAGCGGTACGGCGGACGGGCTCGTCTTCTCGTCACTCATGATTGCCTCCGATACTTTCCCTGACCTCTTTACAGCGTCAGGTAATGCGCACCGCAGCGGCAGCTGCGCGCGCTCGTCTCAGTGCTTCCTCGGTACTACCGGCGAGCGCGGTCACGTGGCCCATTTTACGTCCTGCCCGTGAACGCTGCTTGCCGTACAGATGCAGGTGCACACCGGCGAATGCCAGCGCCTCGGAAACCCCTGCTATCCGAGCCGGACCACCGGCACCGGATTGCGCCAGGAGGTTGACCATAGCGCCCGGCGACAACAACGCGCTTGAACCGAGCGGAAAACCGCATACTGCGCGCAGATGCTGCTCGAACTGACTGGTAACGCAGGACTCGATCGTAACGTGCCCCGAGTTGTGAGGCCGGGGGGCGATCTCATTGACGGTAATCGCGCCGTCGCGCGAGAGAAACAGCTCCACCGCGAACAGACCGGCACTCCCAAAGCTCTCCGCAGCCGCTACAGCAACTTCGGCAGCCCGATCACGTGCCTGCCCCGGGAGCCGGGCCGGTACGATAACCGCATCGCATATGTTTCTTTCGGGGTGAAACATCATTTCAAACGGCGGGTACACCTCAAGCGTCCCCTCCACGCTCCGTGCCACCACCACCGCCGGCTCACGAAGCTCGGGTACGTAGCGTTCCAAATACCAGCCGGAGGCGTCCCACCCCGCATCAACCCCGGCCCGCTCGAGCTCAGACCGATCTCGGCACACCAGCACGCCATGCCCGTCGTAGCCGCCGCGGCGCGCCTTGAAAACACACGGATACCCCAGCCGCTCGGCCGCCGCCTCCGCCGACTCTCCCGGACGGCCCGCGGTAAACTCGGGCACCGGCACCCCGCGAGCTGCCAGATGCTGCTTCTGAACCAGCTTGTCCTGAATAATCGCCAAGACCTGCGGAGCGGGGCGAACAAGGGTGACGCGCTCGGCCAGTGCCTGCAGAGCCGAGACATTGATGTGTTCTATTTCGTAGGTCAGCACATCGCATTGCTCGGCAAGCGCTGTGACTGCGGAAGCATCGGTGAGATCGCCGACAAAAAACCTATCGGCGACAACAGCGCAGGCGGCCTCGGGATCAGGATCGAGAACGCTCACCGCGACACCGAGCTCGCGCGCCGCGGCGATCAGCATGCGCCCGAGCTGACCTCCACCGATCACACCCAGTCGCATTAGTGGGTAGCTCATCGCCTCTTCCCAGCGGCCACACCCGACACACCGAGGGCAAGGGCCGACTCTAGTTCCCGAGCGAGGTCATACGATCGCGCGAATGACTTCATCGAGTCGCTCGGTGTTTTCTTCGATAATGCGACGCGATACCGTGAACAACGCGTCGATATTCTCTTCACCGGCATCATCCATAGCCTCGGAAGCACCATGTAGCAACCCATTGAACCGATAGTAATATACACCGGGTAGCTTGTTAAGCTGGTAGTTGACGGCTTCGGCGATTCCCTCGGTAGTCATTGAAGACAGCGGAACCCCTTTAGCCGGCGATACCCAGTCGATGTAACCCCAATTGCGCATCTCGCGATAGGTAAACTGACGGGTGCGCTTACCGGTTCCCAGCGATACAATCACGAACCTGCGCGCCCGCGGATACATCTTCCGCGCCTCAATATACGCACACATCGCCGGGTTCGCAGCGAAGATCGCCCCATCTACGAGACAGTAATACTCGCGATTGTGGCCATCGACCGGGCGGATATAGGCAGGCTCAAAAAACGTTGGGGCGGCTGACGACGCCCGAGCAGCGTCACGCATCAGGAAATCACGGTCATCCGATCGCTGATAATGGGCGGGGCGACGCTTGAAAAAAAACGGGGTGCGTCGCTCGGTATCGTAGCTGGTGATCAGCAAATTAGTAAGTGCCTCGCTGACCCTCAAGTCGCCGAACAAAACCCGCAGCAGCCGTTCGTACGGCGCAGCTTCGTACTTCTCTCCGAAAGCCTGCAGCACGGTCCTCAGCCGGCTAAATTTCCAACGCGGGAACACCTGAACTCCGTACCGCGTGTAGATTTCGATAATCCGTTCAATCGTTACCGCCGGATGCGACGCAACGCGCTCTGCCCTGCTTTCGGCGCCTGCACTACCGTCGCCGGAGTAGGAGCTTTGCTCCGGAGCGCATAGCCCCAACGCAATCAGCCCGCCGGTTGAGGTGCCGGCAACCAGGTCGAACAGCTCGTGAATCCGCGGAGTCCGGCGACGGTCCCCTGTACGCAGTCGGATTCGACGATAGGTCTCGTACAGCAGGAGCGCAGGGATCAACCCGCGGATACCGCCGCCGTCGATCGAGAGTATCCGTACCGTTCGCTTATATCGATGCGTATATCGTCTGAGCACGTATACCGGATATCACAACAACGACACAGACGCTATCGTCCGCTGTCGAACAGCTGTTGCAGTTGCTGCTTCACCTGATCGAGCACACCGCTATACTGTTCCTGCAGCCGATTCATGTTCTCGCGCAGGTACTGCGCAAACTCTGGATCGCTGGCCGGGTCCAAACGTACCTGCGAGCCCATCTGCCGCTGCATCTCTTGCTCTTTCTGGCGTATGCGTCCCTCGAACTGCTGGCGGATCGCTTCTATCATCTGGCGCCGATTCTCGAGGTATTGCTCGAGTAGCGAATCCAGTTGCTTGAACAGCTCTCGCAACTGCTTGGTGTCGCGTATGACCGCTTTGAAACCGTGCTCCAGGCGCCGGATGCGCTGTAGCTCAACGTCGTCGTTCGGCAGCTTGATGTTAATCAAGAGCACCTCAAAAAACCCCTGCTTAACCCACGACTGCTTCTCAGCGTCATACCGCGCGAACTCCGTCGCCAGATCCACCTCTTCGGCGTCAATGACTTTAGACACCAGCCGCTTGCCGATCTGCTTGTGCTCGTGCATCGCCAAGCTCTTGCGATCACCCTGCACATCCTCGGTTTTTTCCAGCGCAAGCTCTAAAGCGCTCTTTATCTCTCCCATATCAGCCTCCGTTGTGCCGCTGTTGTACTATTAGATCCAGAGCTTATCACGTTACATGGTAAAGATGAAACTAAGTACCCCTTGCCGACAAGTTCACCCCGCAACGGCTCAAGAGGCTCCGGCACCTCGCTCTCGGGTCCTGAGAAACCGGTCAGCGGCGTTCGCACCACAAGGCACCGTGTTCAGTCACCGCCGCGTCAACGCACCGATTAAGCGGGAGGACCGGTACGCTGTTCAATCAACTCAAACGAGAGCCCAATGCCGCCCGAAACGGTCATCACGCGATCCGCTGCCAACTTCAGCTGCGAGCCGACAACGCGCGGGACTATGCCTGTCCCGGTTCCGCCGGCTGCACACCGCTGTGCTGATACAGATGCACGTCGCGCTGCGGAAACGGAATTGAGATGCCGTTTTCGTCGAACGCCTTCTTTACCGTTTCGTTTAAGCTGAAGGTCACGGTCAAGAAGTTCTCACGCTTGACCCAGACGCGGACCGCAACCTTAATCGCGCTGTCGCCGTGCTCCAGAACGCCGATCATGGGTGCCGGATCTTGCAGGATCAGCTCGTTCTCCGATACCAACCGTTCAAGCAGCGCTTTCACCGCGTCGATGTCGTCGGCATAGGATACACCGTACACCAGGTCCACACGCCGTGTTGGGTTGACGCTGAAATTGGTGACACTGGTGTTTGCTAACCCGCCGTTGGGTATAAGCACTCGTTTGTTGTCGAGAGTGTTCAAAGCGGTGTACAGGATCTTGATGTCGACAACCGTACCCATCGTTGCGCCGGTATCAATGAAGTCACCAACACTGAAGGGACGAAATAGCAGAATTAGCACCCCTCCTGCGAAGTTCGACAGGCTGCCCTGAAACGCCAGCCCAGCTGCCAGGGTCGCGGCACCGAGAACGGCGATGAACGACGTCAGCGCAACCCCCAAGTTCTGAAACACCGTCAACACCACCATGATCATGAGCACAGTGCGTATCACCGAATCGAGGAACGACTTAACAGTCGGATCAAGGTCTTTCTTCAGCTCAAACGACCGGCGTACGAAGCGCATTATTCCACCGACAATCATGCGGCCCAGAATGTACACCAGGATCGCCACCAGCACGCGTTGGCCGTAGTGCAGCGCCAACTCACTTAGTTGATCGGCTGTGATGTCGATCATTTCATCCCCCCTTGCTTCACGTTCTGCGGTAAACGCTCAGCGTTCATTGTAAACGCTCCCTACGGCGATTACCAGCACTTGGTACAGCGCGTCGAGCATGCCCATCATTCGGCGAAACACTCGCTCAAGCGTCAAGCCGCTACCAGGCTATCGAGCGTTATTGCCGAACTGGGTGTGATCGTGCATTATTCGAAGTGACATGAATATCGGTCTCATCGGTTTACCGAAGTCGGGGAAGACAACGATTTTCAATACGCTCACCGGTCAGTCCGCCGAAATCTCCGAGTACGTCTCGCAAAAGGCCGAGCCTAACGTAGCGGTAGTTGAGGTGTTAGACGAGCGCTTGGCAAAGCTCGCGCAGATGTACCGGCCCAAGCGCCCGATTTACGCCACGATCCAATTCGTTGATTTCGTCGGCCTAACCGCAGGTGCCGCCGGCCAGGGTGTGTTCTCAAGTGAGGGCATGCAGATGATCAAGAACGCCGACGCCTTGTCAATTGTAGCACGCAATTTCGACGACGAGGTGATCAGCCAAACATACGGTGATCCGGATCCCCTCGCAGAGCTCGACACCATAACAACCGAGTTACTGCTCGCCGATCAGATAGTCGCCGAGCGGCGCCTTGAGCGTATCCGCGCGGATCTCCTGCGAGGCAAGAAGACCCCGGTACTGCAGAACGAGGAACAGCTTGTAAGACGGGTTGTGAACCAGCTCAGCGAAGCGCAACCGGTGAGGACGCTAGAACTCACGCCCGACGATCACAAGGTATTGTCGGGCTTTCAGTTTCTCAGCGCGAAACCCGTTTTCGTGTTACTCAACTCGAGCGAAGACAACTACGGCGATAGCGGCGAGACGCTGACCGCGATCGAGGAATACTACCCGGTGGTAGAGTTCGCCGGAAACTTCGAGATGGAGCTCAGCCGCCTGGAGGACCAAGAAGAGCGTGAGGCGTTCATGCAAGATTTCGGTATACACGCCTCGGCCCGGACACGCCTCACTACTTTTGCGTACCACACGCTGGGGTATATCAGTTTTTTTACCGTTGGGCCCGATGAGGTTCGCGCTTGGACGATCCGAAAAGGAGAGACTGCGGTTGACGCTGCCGGCGTGGTTCACTCAGACTTAGCGCGAGGTTTTATTCGCGCTGAGGTGTTCAGTTACGACGATCTCGTGGAATGCGGCTCGGAAAAGGCGGTGAAAGCTGCCGGCCGCTTGCGAGTAGAAGGCAGGAGCTATCTCGTTCAGGACGGCGATATTATCAACGTTCGCTTCAACGTTTAGCGCGCGCACGCATAGATCAATAGTGGGCGTCGCGGTTGCTTGCCTCACGAACCGCATCCGCATCCGGCGGATGCACCAGGTGGCAGGCAGCGTAGCGGCCGCTCTCGGTGGGTTTGAGCTGCGGAACCAGGGCCATGCAGACATTCATCGCGTAAGGGCAGCGCGGATGAAAGGAGCACCCGGGCGGCGGATTCGCCGGGCTCGGCACATCGCCGGCGAGAATGATCCGTTTCTTCTTGATCAACGGATCACTTACCGGAACAGCTGATAGCAACGCCTGACTGTACGGATGCAGCGGTTCGTGGTAGAACTCGCGTTTACCGCCGATCTCGACCAGCTTACCGAGGTACATCACCCCCACGCGATCGCCGATGTGCTTGACAACGCTCAGGTCGTGGCTGATAAAAAGATACGTGAGCCCAAACTCATCTTGCAGGTCTTCCAGCAGATTGATGATCTGGCTCTGGATGCTCACATCCAAGGCCGAAATCGGCTCGTCGGCGACGATGAAGCTCGGCTCCAGCGCCAGCGCCCGCGCGATCACCACGCGTTGCCGCTGACCTCCCGAGAACTCATGTGGATAACGTCCTACGTGCTGAGCATCGAGCCCGCAGCGCACCAGCACCTCTTGGGCCTTCTCGAAGGCCTCCTCACCGCGGGCAATGTTGTGAACCTGGAGGATCTCGCGGATAGCCGCGCCCACCGTCATGCGCGGATTCAACGCGCTGTACGGGTCTTGAAACACGATCTGCATCTGCTTTCGGAGTCTGCGCATGCGTTCCCCGGTCGCAGCGAACACATCCTCGCCTCGGAAATGCACAGACCCGGCGGTCGCCAGCAACAAGCGCAACAGCACCTGGCCGGTGGTGCTCTTACCGCAGCCGCTCTCACCAACCAACGCAAAGGTCTCGCCGGGATAGATGCCGAAGCTCACATCGTCGACGGCCCTGACGTATCCGGTTACGCGGCTCAACACACCGGTCTTGATCGGAAAGTACTTCTTGAGGTTGCGAACTGCCAGCACCGCCTCGTTTGATTCCGAAACCGCACTCGCGCGTTCGGCCTTACGCGTCGCCGGCTCACTCATCGCTCAACTCCCGCGGGCGTCTCAAGCGGCTCGCCGTCGGCCGCGCTCTTGCGCTCGTGCAACCAGCACGCCGCATTGTGACCGGCCTGCAAAGCCCGCTGCGGCGGCATCCCGCGCGCACAGATCCGCATCGCGTAGGGGCAGCGTGGGTGGAACGGACATCCGCTCGGCATATCTAGAGGGCTGGGCACGTTGCCGGGGATAAACACCAGCCGCTCCTGATCGTGCTCGAGGCTTGGACGCGAGCCGATCAGCCCCTGCGTATAGGGGTGTTTAGGATCGTGAAAGATCGTGACGACATCCCCTTGTTCCACAATTTTCCCGGCATACATCACCACCACCCGATCAGCCATCTCGGCGATCACGCTCAGATCGTGGGTGATAAACATTATCGCGGTGTTGATGCGCTCCTTCAGTTTACGCATCAAATCGAGGATCTGAGCCTGTATGGTGACATCAAGCGCGGTAGTCGGCTCGTCGGCAATCAGCAGCTTTGGGTTACAGCTGAGTGCCATTGCGATCATAGCACGCTGGCGCATACCTCCCGAAAAGCGATGAGGGTATTCATCGATCACCTCGTCGGCCCGCGGGATACCGACCACACGCAGCATTTCGATCCCGCGCTCCCGCGCCTCGGATTGAGAAACGCCTTGATGAAGACGAATCGCCTCGGTAAGCTGGTCGCCGATCGTAAACACCGGATTAAGGCTAGTCATAGGCTCCTGAAACACCATCGCGATTTCGTTACCGCGAATTCGGCGGATCGCCGTCCCTGACAGCTCGAGCAGGTTGCGACCGTTGAAGCGAATCTCCCCTCGGTCGACACGAGCGGGCGGAGAGGGCAATAGCTGCAAAATGGTGAGCGACAACGCCGTTTTCCCACAGCCGCTCTCGCCGACGACACCCACAACCTCGCCCGGCTTGATATCAAAAGACACACCGTCAACCGCCCGTACAACACCGGCTTCGGTGTAGAAGCTCATCTGCAGATCGCGGATTTCCAACAAGCTATTCATGCACGTCCCTTGCCTCAGCTCAGCGTCCGCGGCTCTTGGGGTCGAGCGCATCGCGCAAGCCGTCACCGAGCAAATTGAAGCCCAACACCATCAGTAGAATCGCCATACCCGGGAAAGTCGTGAGATGCGCCGCGGTCCGCATGAACCCGCGCCCTTGGCTGAGAATACGCCCCCACTCCGGCATAGGCGCTTGCGCGCCCAGCCCGAGAAAACTCAAGCCTGCCGCCCAGAGAATTGCGGTGGCGATCTGGAACGTGCTTTGCACGATAATGGGCGCCAAGCAGTTCGGCAGCACATGCCGAAAGATAATCGCGGCGTCGGAGATCCCGGCGGCGCGCGCGGCCTTTACGTAGCTCTGCTCTTTCACCGACAACACCGAGCCTCGCACCAAACGCGCATACACCGGCACACTCGCGATGCCGGTGGCGATCATCACATTCTGCACCCCAACGCCGAGCACCGCTACGACAACGATTGCGAGCAAGATGCCGGGAAACGCAATCATAATATCGATGAAGCGCTGCGTGATGATGTCGAGCTTGCCGCCGTAGTACCCGCTGATCGCTCCTATGGGTACCCCAATTGCCACGCCGATCAACACCGATATGATTCCAATGTTAAGCGATATACGCCCGCCGTACAGCATGCGGCTGTAAAGATCGCGCCCGAGCTCATCCGACCCCAGCCAATGCTCGCTGCCTGGCGACATCAAGCGGGTGGTCAGTGACGTCTCGAGCGGGTTGTGCGTCGCGAGGTAAGGCGCGAATACCGAAGCCATCACGAAGGTCCCGATGATCACGAGTCCGATCACCGCTCCACGATTGCGCAGCAAGTGGCGAGCCACCTGACTCCACTCGCTGTTGCCGAACCAGTGCCGCAGTTGGGCGTACTTCAATGCCGGCCACCCGCGACCAGCACCGGCGTAATGATTATTCATCCGCTCTACCGTATCCATGCTGCTCCCCGGGAAGCGCCGCTACTCACCTTGACCGCTCTGATACTGAATGCGTGGGTCCAGGAACGCGTAGGCGATATCGACCACCAGGTTGATAATCACAAATAGAAACGCGAGCATCATTACCGTCGCTTGCACCACCGGATAATCGCGCCGCAGGATCGAATCCACCAGTAAGCGACCAATGCCGGGCCAGGCGAACACCGTCTCGGTGAGCACCGCGCCGCCCAAGAGGATTCCGAACTGCAGCCCCAGCACCGTGACCACCGGGATCATCGCGCTCTTCAGTGCGTGTTTGTAAACCACCCTGTTCTCGGCTAAGCCCTTTGCGCGCGCCGTGGTAACATAGTCCTCCCTCAGCACCTCGAGCATACTCGACCGGGTAATACGGGCAAACAGCCCGGCGCTTGCCGCGCCAAGAGTCACCGAGGGCAGCACCAAATGGGCGGGCGTTCCCATTCCGGTAGACGGAAGCCACGCGAGCTGCACAGAGAACAGCAGTTGCAGCATCAAGGCCAACCAGAAAACCGGCG
>PWQX01000253.1 GCA_003556605.1 Spirochaetaceae bacterium | reverse complement strand
GCGCGGGGAGGGAGGTAACCCTGATCATAAACTCATCCGAGTTTGGGGGAAGATAGTACCCCAGGTTCTCCCCGTCGTGCGTGTAATTGGTGCTCATGAGCGGCTCATCATTTCCCGGAAAGAACGGTGTGCTACTAGGGTGATGCGTATAGGTGTACGGCTCGATCTTTGTGTACTGGGCACGCACCGAGCTGAACGGCAGCCGCCGCACGGTCACCGGCACGTGAAAACCGGTTTGAAAGGCAAACATGTTCTTGGGAAACGTGAACAGTTGATTGAACTTGTCGTGTTCTATCTCGTCGATAAAGAGCGAGAAATACCACTGGCCCCAGGCAGGGATTGTCACGGCAATGTCGCCTCCCACCACCGCATTGTCGAAATCACCCACGTGCCCATGCTGAGCCGAATGGTATATGGTGAGCGGATTGAGATACGCAAGCTCAAAGCGCTTCTGCCAGATGACGACATCCCAGATTGCCAGCGTCAGCCACGACAGCGGCTGCACTTCCAGTCTGTGGGCGCTTATGTTCTTCTGATGCTCTTCTGCACCGTTGGGCGTTGTATCACCCAAGGGGCCCACAAGAGTCCGCAGTCGCGCCCAATCAGGCCGGTGCGGTTACCGTCCCAGGGTTTGCTGAACTGGTACGGTGGGAAGATGTTGGGTATAGCACGGTCGAGCACCACATCCAAATGAACCCGGTACACAAGCGGCTCCCCTATTCCCCCTTCAATCCCGCCCCCGAAAAAACCAAGTACTTGGGGGGCAGTACCCTCTACGCCGGTTGCCCATGCCAGCTCACCGCCGGTGCGGCCAAACACGACAAACTCCGCTTCCTCAACCTGCATCAGGCGGGTGCGTGCCGCTTCAAGAACGCTTCGTTCTGATGCCGTCAACAAATCCTGCCGGCTGTCGAGTTTATCCAAGAGGGCGCGAACGTACTTGCGGGAATAGGGTCGGATCGCCGGCGTGTAGGTCAAAATGCCCCGCAGCCGCGCGACATCAAAAAGATGATAAACCGGATCGTCAATGGGCACCGAAAGGTGCTGTGCCGGCGAGGCAAACGCCTGCGCCGGCAGCAGGAGGACCGGGGCCAGGAAGGCCAGAGCAAGCAGAAGCACACGCCGGCGCAGGCGCTTCGCCGAAACAACACCCGTTCGTACACAAGGACAAACCATAACGCTCACCTATATTGACCCGGGGTTCAAAGCCGTTGCGGCTATCGGTAACCCACAGGAGAGTTGCCGGCAGCGGAACAGATCTGCTGTGCCCGCCGGCCGGGATACACTATCCCACCGAAGGCAGCCCCGCGAGCGCCATCGCAATCTCGTCCTCAGAGTACTCCTGAGCGGTGAGCTTGCCGGCGTGGTAGTCCATATAGGCCTGGATGTCGAAGTGCCCGTGCCCGCAGAGATTGAACAGGATCGATTTGCCGGTGCCTTCGGCCTTGCAGCGCAGCGCCTCTATGATCGCGGCCGCTACCGCGTGGTTCGCCTCCGGCGCCGGGAGGATCCCTTCGGCACGCGCAAACTGCACCCCGGCTGAGAAGGTCTCAAGCTGATCAACCGAGGTGGGCTCAACCATGCCCAACTGCGTGGCGTGGCTCACCAGCGGCCCCATGCCGTGATAGCGTAAACCGCCGGCGTGAAAGCCCGGAGGAACGAAGGTGCTGCCCAAGGTGTGCATCTTCACAAGCGGGGTCAGGTGCGCGGTGTCGCCGTAGTCGTAAGCGTAGCGGCCTTTGGTCAGCATTGGGCAGGCCGCCGGTTCCACCGCAACCACGCGCGGTTTGGCCCCGCCGCGCAGCCCCTCGCCCAGATACGGGAACACCATACCGGCGAAGTTAGAACCGCCGCCGGTGCATCCCACCAGGATATCGGGCTCGTCGCCGGCCATCTCCATCTGGTGCCGGCACTCCTGGCCGATCACGGTCTGGTGCAGCAGCACGTGGTTCAGCACGCTGCCGAGCGCGTATTTGGTATGGTCATCCTGCACCGCCATCTCCACCGCCTCCGAGATCGCGATGCCGAGCGAACCGGTGGAGTCGGGGTGCTCGTCGAGGATCGCCCGGCCGGCGGCAGTCTCGTTGCTGGGGCTGGGCGTGACGCGCGCGCCGTAGTTCTCCATTAAGCCGCGCCGGTAGGGCTTCTGGTTGTAGCTCACCCGCACCATGTACACCGACAGCTCCAGCTCGAAAAACGCGCAGGCCATCGCCAGCGCCGAGCCCCATTGGCCCGCGCCGGTCTCGGTGGTGAGCTTCTTCACCCCGGCTTCCTTGTTGTAGAACGCCTGCGCCACGGCGGTGTTGGGCTTGTGCGAGCCCACTGGGCTCACGCCCTCGTACTTGTAGTAGATACGCGCGGGTGTCTCGAGCATCTTCTCGAGCCGCCGCGCACGGAATAGCGGTGTAGGTCGCCACTGGCGATAAATATCGCGAACCGGTTCGGGAATCTCTATCTCGCGCTCGGTTGACACCTCCTGCTCGATAAGCCCCATAGGAAAGAGCGGGGCGAGATCGTCCGGCCCAACCGGCTGCTTTGTTCCCGGGTGCAGTACCGCCGGAACCGGCTCCGGCAGGTCGGCCTGCAGATTGTACCAGAACTTCGGGATGTCCTGTTCCGCTAACACATACTTCACTGAATCCATACAGCCTCCCACACAACTGTCACAACTGTTGCTCTAATATTCCGCGCAGTATAGCCGCAAGCGCATACCATCGACAAGCCGCGCTGCGATCCCGCAGCACAATCTGCACGAAGAGACTGAACCGGAGCTTGTGGAGAGTGTACGGGTAACCGCATGGCGGCGCGGGAGTTAGCCGACGCACCTTCAGCTTGCGGAGCCTGCAGTGATCCCGAAGCGCCAAAGCGCGCACGCGCGGCCATTTGCGTAACCCCGCACCACAAGCTCGGGTCCAGTCTCTTCCGGTCTCCGCGCATGCAGCGCCTGCACATGCCGAGAGTCTTCGACTTCCTCGGGCCGCCGCACACCTTGCATAGCGCTGCACACCGTGTTAGCCGCCCCGTGCGTACACCGGGTTAACCCACTAGACGCAAGATTTGGCGGCTCAGTACCTCGCCTACGCATCCCCAGGGCAACGCTTTGCCGCCGCCTCGCGGTAGCCCACGCATCACTTGGGGGCAGGCCGGCGCGTTGCGCCTTACGATTCAGCGGACATTCACCGGCTATTTCATACCGGCTTCCACCAGCGCTCTTGTATATTCGCGTTTCATTATCCACGCACTACTTCTATGGTTGTATCAATTGTTTACGAAAGCTGTTATACTGGAGGCAGCAAAGAAATGTGATGCAAGAATGCAAGAATGCAAGAAAGGAGGGACCGAAAGGATTTGGTTACTCGTTGCCACGCGGAACGAGTTGCCGAGTAATTCTGGCGTATTACCTAATCTAGGAACAGGGGTGAAAGGCATTAAGGGAAGCTACCACGAAATTGGCTTTCGGACCGGCAGAACGAGCCACTTGCAGCGCGGGCAAACTTCAGTTCCGGCTGATTTCGAGGAATCGTCAGATAGCGGGTTTCAATATCCAGCTTGTCAATTTAGGGAACTGGTGAGTTGCGCTAGGTTCCGCGCGAACTCAGTGACAAATAGCGATAGTTACCGTTCGTATGTCAGCTTTGAGCTGCTTGTTACCCCAGGGACAAATGCCCAGTTGACGACAGGACGCTGATCCGAGCCCATGCTGAGGCTTTCCACAGCGGAAGCTTCCAGAACCGAAGAATGCCGGAGTGTTATGAGAAAAGGGATTGTGTATGAAGAGGGCATAACGATCCAACGTCAGATCAAGGATGACATCATTGCCCGAATCAGAAACGAAACTTGGAAGGTCGGGGACCAGATTCCTACTGAAAAGGACTTGGCGATTAACTATGGCGTCAGCAGAATGACGATACGGGCCGCGCTCGGGAGCCTTGTCCGAGACGGCCTGCTCCACCGCAAGAAAGGTTTGGGAACCTTCGTAGCGGCAAAACACTTTGTGCGCAGCCAGCAGTACTTGCTCGGGCTTTTTGAGGAAATGACCTCCCAAGGGCACAAGGTGCGGTCCTCCGTTTTGAGCTTTCAAAGCGCGAGCCCCGAGAGCATCCCCGAGGAAATACGCCCAACCCCAGTTGGCCAGCTTTTTCTCTTGAGACGGCTCCGGTATGTCGATGACATACCGATGGTGTTGGATGATACGTATATGCATGCGGATATAGCTCGAGAAATCGAAAGCGAGGACTTAACGGGTCAATCACTTTACCAGCTTGTAGAATCAAAAGGCATTGGTATCAGTCACGCAGAGAAGGTGATTGATTCAATAGCGGCCGACGCGGAAACTGCTGAGCTGATGCAGTGTGAGGTGGGTTGCCCTCTGTTCTTCATGGTGATCCGGACCTTTGATAATCATGGAAACGAAATCATGGTCTCCACCGATCGCATTCGAGGCGGCGGGTTGTACCAAATCAAGCTTACCAGCAAGCGCAAACATAGCTCGAACGCCCCGTATTCAGCAACGTCGGATTAGTGTAGTGGAAATCGGGGATTTCCGATCTCATGGTGCAACTTGCCCATCCTGAACTGTAAATCGTTTCTCTGTGCTTGCTCGCTCGAAGTAGGCACCCGTGAGATCATACAGCACCATCGTCTGAGGCAGGCCAAAGAGGCGCCGTTCGTTTTCATAAAGCGCGCTTTCAACTCGCTCGCCCGCCGCCGACCTCGATTGCCTTGGGGCCAACGGTGGCCCGCTAGCAGTCACTATCGCAGCCGGATGCTGCCGACTCACGCGCTTGGACTCGTGGGACTGCCCATAGCATCAGGAACCGACATGCCGGCGTCCCGTCCGGCAGCAGAGTCACAGTGCGTTCCTTCTACGGTATCTCATTCGCTCGGGCGAGACTACTATCCACGTCAACGAGAAACGACACCGCTTGGTGGCCGTTGATGAGGCGGTGATCGTATGATAGGCACAAATACATGAGCGAACCAGGCTTTATCGTACCGTCTACATCCAGCAGGGGCTTGCGCCGAGCACGCCCAATGCCGAGTATGGCGCTTTGAGGGTGATTGATGATCGGAGTGAATATCTCTCCACCTGCCGAACCCGAGTTCGTGACCGTGAAGGTACCGTCCCGGAAGTCGGCCACTGTGAGGCCGTTAGACCGGGCCTTATGAGTTATCTCCTGGAGAGCCGTAACGATCTCGTCGAAGGTCATGGTTCCAACACCTTTGATCACGGGAACTCTCAGGTCGCTTCCGACCGAAACAGCGATACCGATGTTCAAGTCGGAGTGATAGACGATGTCCGGCTCATCGAGTGACGCGTTGAGCAGCGGGTTCCTCTCAAGCGCCCGCGCTACAGCATGAATCACGAATGGGAAGATCGTCAGGTGATCGAAACGGCCCGCCAATCTCGTCTTCGCCTCGAGGACCGTGTCAATGCGTACTTCCCGCATGGTTGTAACATGCGGAATCGTTGAAACGCTCCGGACCAGGTGTTTTGCTACTGCTCGCTGCATGCTGCCAAGTCGCACCCGCTTGTCCATGTGGATTCTCCCCCTTTCCGAGCGACGGTCTGCATGCAAATCTCATACCTTACCGGAAGCCGGTTGTATCCGACGCGGCGATTCGATCAGCCACGCAGGAGCAACCTCCCAGATGGTGCCCTGGTCACTCGGAATACCTCTCTGTGTGTCTGTACATTTCTTACGCCAACCGACTGACGATGTGCCTTGACAGTTGTCTTGGACTCATGCACTATGCGTCAAAATGTGTAGATATCTTATCATTTTTCGGCTGCTGTGACAAGTGCACCGCCCAAATGACGACAGTGAGCACAAAAACACTTCTTCGACTAAACCAATCAACCAAGGAGGCCGCATGAACGACTCGGCTTATCTCTTCGCCCCCCTTAGTCTTCGTGGTGTCCAGCTACGCAACCGAATCGCCGTTTCGCCGATGTGTCAGTACTCGTGCGAGAATCTCGACGGTATCGCGCATGACTGGCACCTCGTGCACCTCGGCGCACGCGCTTCCGGAGGCACAGGACTGGTCCTGACCGAAGCAGCCTCGGTGGCCCCCGAGGGCCGAATCAGTCCTGAAGATCTCGGTATCTGGTCGGACGCGCACGCAGAAGCGCTAAAGGCGGTGACGGC
>PWQX01000012.1 GCA_003556605.1 Spirochaetaceae bacterium | reverse complement strand
GGTCACGACAACCGCAAACGACGAGGTCGGCACCCTCGCAGATACGTTCCGCTCTATGCGCGACGCCCTCGCGCAGGCGGAGGAAGAGCGGCGGCGAATGTTCCGGGACATTGCTCATGAGCTGCGGACGCCGGTCACGCTGTTGCGCGGCGAGATCGAGGCGATGCTCGACGGCATCTACCCGGTAAATGCAGATAGCCTGCGCTCCTTACACCAGGAAATTGCCGCGCTCGATCGGCTGATCGCCGATGTACGCACCGTTTCCTCGATGGACAGTCCGGGATTCACCATTGAACGGAGCCCTACCGATGTCGCGGCTCTTCTCGAACGCGTGCGTAATCTGTTTCAACGCGAAGCTTCAAACCGGGGGATCAGCATTGTGATTGAGACCGAGCCTGATCTTCCCGAGATCCAGGTTGACCGCGAACGGCTGCGACAGGTGTTCGCTAACCTGGTGACGAACGCCATTCGCCATTCCGAGACCGCCGGACGCATTACGCTTAGTACGCGACGTGCCGCTGGTGATGTTCGCGGAATCGTGATCATGGTAGAGGACAACGGCAAGGGTATACCCGAGGATGAGCGGCAAGCAGTCTTCGATCGGCTGTACCGTGTTGACTCCGCCCGCAGCCGCAGCACCGGCGGAAGCGGGCTGGGGCTTTCCGTAGCCCGTCAGATAGTAGAGGCTCATGCCGGCAGCATCACGGCGACTGCGGCCGACGGCGGTGGTGCCCGCATTGTTGTGTTTCTTCCGCTACCCTGATGCGTGAGTGCACCCTGATTCGGGCGGACAAGCCGCCCGAATCAAATCAACGCGTCCTTATGCAGACTAGTATCCGAGGGGCACAAGGATGATGAGAGTATAGGAAGATATTCGAAGCTAGAGCAGAAGATCCTATCGGGAGGCTCACACACGAATGCCGAGTTTTCACATCTTTGCCGGCTTCTGGCTCGCCTCGGCTTTGAAGGATGAGTCAGAGCCAACCATCACATATTCACGCGAGATGCAGCGGAAGAGATACTGAACCTACAGCCGAAGCGGAGCAAAGCCAAGCCCTATCAGGTCAAACAGGTTCGGAACATCCTGGTCAAGCACCGGTTGGGACAGACCGATGTCGATTAAGTACGAGTTGATTATCTATTGGAGCGATGAAGACGAGTCCTTCGTCGTCGAGGTCCCCGACCTTCCGGGCTGCATGGCTGATGGAGAAACCTATGAGCAGGCCCTAGCGAACGCCCAGCAGGTTATTCGGGAGTGGATCGAGACCGCGCAGAGGAAAGCGGGCGAGATCTTCCGCCGTTGAGTTGAGGCCGCCCGCCCCGAGTGGACCGCGTCATACAGCCGCCCGTGAACCAGCGACCCAACGAGTATCGAGCTCATGAAGAACACAAACCCGGTTGAATGCAGTCCCATGGTAGATTGATAGGTGCCCGGGATGAGAAAGAGCGGCAGGTGCCACAGTGCCCAGAACACCCCGATTATAAGACTTCCGATTACGGTAGAGTGGTGGTCCCGCAGCGCCCTTTGGGCGTATCCGCGCCAGCCCGGCTCTTCGATTACCCCGGCGGCGAACCCGATCATCACGAAAGCCGTAGGTGGAGCGAACTCGGCAAGCTCGGCAACAGGCCGACCGAACAGCAGCGATGCGAGCACCAGCGGGCCGGCCGCGAGAATAAGGAGCACCCCGCCGGTCACAACAAACCAGCGCGGCTTCACATTTGCCGGATTGAAGCAGTTATTCAAAAACTCGCCGTCCCCGCCGTCCCAATAGCCGAGCGCCGCCACGCTGAGTAGCGGATTGCACCCACAGTGGTTTCGGGCTTCTTCGGGTTTCTTCGGGCTTCGCTCGTGGGTCAGCCCTGAGGCTCCGCCGAAACTCGATACCGCTCTTGTGCCGCATTGCCCCAACCGACGAACAGCGGTGTATAATGCGCGTATGTCTACGATGACAAAAGATGAAGTTATCGCCGAGTTGTCGGCGTACACGGGCCGATTTCCGCGCGAGGCAGTGGAAACAGCAACGGCAATCTGGAGCGAAATCGCCGGCGACATGGTCACCGCACTGGAGTATGCAGCCGCCAACCCGGTAGAGCTTGCTAACGATCCGGACGCAATGCTCCATACCTACGCGATGTACCTCTGTGCCGAAAAACGTGAGACTCGCGCCTTGGCTCCGATACTGCGGGCGATGTCGTGCCCCGACCCTTGGGCTTTGGATGCGCTGTTTGGAGACACCCTTACCGACGCAGCCGGACGCATCGTCGCATCGCTTTTCACAGGCGATGTTCAACCCATTCAAGAGCTTATCGAGAATCGTGAGGCGGACGAGTTCTCCCGAGGCCAGGGGATCGTTGCCCTTACCGCCCTCGTCGTTAACAAACGGCTCGAGCGCGAGGTATTCATAGCATATCTCCGCGAGCTGTTTGAGACCCGGCTCGAGCGTGAGCCCTCACAGGTCTGGACGGCCGCTGTGGATGCAGCGGCCGAGCTTGCCGCCGGCGAACTAGAACCGGCAGTGACGAAGGCATACGAAGAGGGGCTGCTAACCGGGGTCTTTGACTCACCGGAATCACCGCTCAGTAAGCTCACGACAGACGTCGACGCCGCCATGGATGCGCTGAACTGGAAGCCTCGGTATACCTTGATCGAAGACACGGTTATACCGCGAGGTGGTGGGGGTGAGGCTCAGCAGCAGAAACGTGTCTCTGCCGGACCTCGCGTTCTATCGCGCTTCGCCTGCGACTTAATCCGACGGCGCCGCCGAAACTCGATAGCGCGCTTAAGGCACTCCCCCACAAACACAAAAGGCTTGCAGGTAGCGAGTACCGCCGGTACATCATACACATGAAACGTACGAAGATTCTGTGCGTGATGAGCAGGCGCTCGAGCGGGGCGTGGGAGGGCGATTTGGCGGTCATGCGTGAGGACCATGCGGACACTCGTTGACACCTCTGTCTGGATTCGCCACTTTTCCGCGAACGACTCACTCGATCTTGGCACACTCTGTCCGGTAGATCGGCGGTTTATCTGTCTGCCGATCTACCAAAAGATCTTGCAGGGAGTCCCCGATGAAGGAGCCTTCCGTCGAATGCGTGAAGCGCTCGATGCCGCCAACATCGTCGACGACCCGCTGCCTCGCGGACGCTATCCGGAAGCAGCGCAGCTTTATCGCACAGCGTGTCGCGATTTCCTCGGCGGTTACCCGGGCTGTTTTGCGGAACGTTAAGGTCGACCGCAGGGCCGGCTCATTGTTCGGGCGCGGTATCGCGCTGAAGGTTCCTCAGACGGTCTTCAATAGATTCGCGGTCGAGTTCGTTTTCAGCGACGGCGAGCGCCTGACGATACTTCTCGCGCGCTCGCTCTACGTCCGTAACTGGAGTACGGAAAACACCGGAATACACGTCGCCCCAGCTCATGTAAGCCCACGGCGAACGCGGAAACGCTTGTTCAAGACGTTGGAAGGCAGCTTCGCCATCGGTTATGCGGCCGAGCGCAAAGTACGTCTCAGCTTCGGCCCGCAGCATGTTTACCATAACGGTCTCGTCGGAGTCCGGCAGGAGCTCCACAAACTCGCGACAATAGCGAATTCGCTCTCTGTGAAAGTCTTCATCTTGTATTCCGGCGTTCGCCAACTCCAACTCAAGGTCCTGGCACCAGTTAAACAGGATTACATCCCAGTCCAGTTTCGTATCGAGCTCACCAATCGAACGAACGGTACCGTCGATATGCGGTTTCACCAGCTCCCAGGCCTCGAGCCATTTGCGACAGCCCTCGACTGAGTTTCCCGCCATCACGGCATTCTCTCCGCCGCGTATCAGGCGCTCGACGGGCAGAGGCGTGGAACGAGCTCTTGCCGGAGACCGGGACGGCTGAATGGGGCCCGTCTCCCTGAGGCAGCAATGCTTGTACTTCTTGCCGCTCCCACACGGGCACGGGTCGTTTCTTCCGATTTTTGCCATACGGCCGCTCCTCGGGTTCGGGGTGGCGCGCCGGCATGGGCACACCGCCTTCATTCTCTCACCTGGTGATCTCACCTGATAATCGGGCGAATCATATCATCAACGGCGAGTTCCGGCGAGCCATTCCGGCTGCCAAAGCCTCTCGACGGAAGTATAATGATTCATCGCGCAAAATGAGAAGGAACGTATGAAGGCCGTGAAGAGACCGGTCCTGCGTCTCGCCTCCCTGACACCTGCTCTCGCAGTCCCGACGTACGCGAAACGCGCGACGACATCCTGGCGCGCGCACTCGCTTCGGCGTACGAGCAGCTGGAGGAGCGGCTGGACCGGAGGACCGACCGCTGGACCTGGGGGAAGGTCCACACCGCCACGTTTCCGAACGCCACGTTGGGCCGGTCGGGGATAGGAATCGTCGAACGGATGTTCAACCGCGGACCGGTCTCGGTACCCGGCGGCGCGGATGTGCTGCGCCGGGCCGGGACAGAGCGGCCACCCCGCCTCGCGTCATTACGACGACATGCTCCCCATGTGGGCGGAAGGCGGGTACCGGTCGCACCCATGGACGCCGGATGAGATTCGGGCCCAGGCGCGTCGCCGGCTGGTATTGGAGCCTGCGAAGTAAGCGCAGGCTCCGGAGCGCCGCAGCTCACGGGAGGAACAATGAGGATTATCGACCTGCGGGAGAAGCACGAGTTGCTCTACTTCCAGTGCCTGGAAGACTGGTCGGTGGAGATGAAGGACGCCGGCGGAGAAGACGCACATCGACGCGTCGGGCCTCTACTTCATCTACTGCATCTGGGTACACGGCTACACCAAGGGGCGGGGCGACTTCCAGAAAAGGGGGATGGGCCGTGCGCTTCTCGAGGCGGCCGAGGAGGATGTGCGCGTGCTTGGGGCCGCCGGGATGGCCGCATGGGGATTGATGCTTCCCTTCTTCATGCGCGCCTCCTGGTTCAGGAAGAGGGGCTACCGCGTGGCAGATCGGGACGGCATTGCCCTCCTGGTATGGAAACCATTCAGCCCGGATGCCCGGCCGCCCCGCCGGCGGTCTGCCAAGAAGACTCCGCAACCCGTCCCCGGGCAGGTCACGGTCTCCGGATTCATCAACGGCTGGTGTCCGGTGCAGAACATGGTGTTCGAGCGCGCCCGCCGTGCCGCGGCAGCCTCGGGAGAGAACGTCGTGTTCAAGCCCCACTGCACCGCCGACCCTGAGGTATTCGCCGAGTGGGGCATTTCGGACGGGGTCTACATCGACGGCAAGCCGATTGGAAAGGGCCCTCCCGTTTCGTACGAGCGCATCAGGGCGGCCATCGAGTCGGGAACCCCTGTTGGTCAAAATGCGGATCAAAGGCGAACGCTCTGTCGCACCCGTTGCGCCGCATTATCTCGAAGCTGACGCAATCGGTGAGGCTCAAGCGGCGCTTCCCGGTAGCTAGCATGTAGTGCACCGCCTGGGCGTGAATGACTTCCGAGACCCACTGCACCGTACAGACCGGGAGTATTTCCACCACCAGATCCCGCACCGCATCCATTCCCAGACGGTGCTGCAGGAGCGCCGTCAGCTCAAGGACTATGTAGTTGTGCGTGATCAAACGAGTATCAGCAGATAACAGAGCTTCCCAGCCCCGGCCGGCAGCCTCATGGTTCTCATCGTCCCGGTCGAAGACCGCGTACAAAGCGGAGGTGTCGAGTAGTACGGTCACCTCGACGGTCCGTCGGCCCGGAATGCTTCAGCAACATAGCGGTCGTGATCGGTGGACGTATCGCGGAATCCGGAGGCATACCGTCCGCTAACTGCCCGTGCCCGGGAGCGTAGCGCGTCTTCCCGGACGGCCGGCGCCTTGTGCTCCAGGTAGTGGTCAACGGCACGCCGGACCACCTCCGCGACCGAGACACCCTCGCTGCGTGCAATCACGCGGACACTCGATAGCTGCTCTCTCGGAAACTGAATCTGAGAGCGCACCATTCCCTTCTTCATGCCATCATGGTACAGACATTGGTGGCATGATGTCAATATCGGGCAGCAGCGCATAGCTCGGTTAAGCGAAGTGGCAGACATCATAGTCGTTGCTAGTCCCAGCTCCGCTCCGATCCGAGGGCACTGAGCCGTACATCCTTACTGAGGACCGGAAGCCCTTCGAGCATGTTCTGTGCTGCGAGAACGCGGTCAAAAGGGTCGCGGTGATCGTGAATGAGTCCGCCTGCCTTGCGG
>PWQX01000143.1 GCA_003556605.1 Spirochaetaceae bacterium | reverse complement strand
CGGCGGGTGCCGGCCCGGGGGGACTCGCTCTCTGGGCGGGCCGGCGGGTGCCGGCCTGGGGAACTCGCTCTCTGGGCGGGCCGGCGGGTGCCGGCCTGGGGAACTCGCCCGCTGGGCGGGCCGGCGAGTGTTTGATTGGGGGCTGCCGGTGCGCGGCAACACCCTCGGTTCAGCACAAGTACGTCGCGTAATCGTCCATAATAGGGCCAACATCGTTTGAAAGCTTGAACAGCTCGGTGACGAGCCACTTACGCGACAGGGTGCGATGCTGCTCGAGAAATTCCGCCGTCAGCACAATGAAGCTCCAGTGCGCGTGCACAAGCGCAACCGTTTTGTCCTGTATGTAGCGCCACAAGGAGTCACGTGCAGTGTGATTGGGTTCATACGATTGCAGAATCCGGCAAATGGCGTCACGGTCGGGCCCGGATGTGTCGACCGCTTGCCGGGTAATCACACTCTCGGCATACGGTCCGGCAAGCGCCACAACTGAGCGGTTTACAATCTGATCAAGCGTGGCATTATCGCAAGCCCAGTCTACCAGTAGCTTATGCCCAAGCTGTGCCCATTGCGAGGTGCTGTCTAGGGTGACGTACTCAAACGGCACCCGCTGGAATATCGCCGCTACGGCGTGGCCGCCTTCATGGCAGTTAGTCCGGGTCGTGTTTTCGTCCATGTTTTGTTTTCTCTCTTCTTAATTAATTTTGTTCCTCGCCCTCATATAGTCAGACAGCGCGATTGAACGTCAAGCGTACAGCCAATTACCTCCGCTGTTTTCACAAGGCTAACAGCTTGTAGGAGTGCGGTGTTTGCGCCGGCCGGGCAGATGCGCCGGCCGGGTAGATGCGCCGGCAATGGGAATCAGGTGTCCGGTCGCCACTGCGACACGCACGACACGCACGATATACGTGACACGCACGACACGCACGACATGCACGACTCGAATGCCCGAGAAGCCGGAACGCCACTATAACAATCAGAGTCTGTGTCCTCATTACCTTACCATTTTTGCAGCTTGACCGCTGGAGCCACTTCGGCATATCGTCTGTAACCGAAGTCCCGTAGAACGCAGATGGAACGGGAAGAGGTGGCTTGCATGTTCACGGTCGATTGTCAGACGCACGTGTTTCCCCGCGCCTACGCTGAACTGCTCGTTCAGGCGGGGGGCTGGGTTCGGGCTGTCAGAAACAACGGAACCTACACGGTCCGCTACGGAGACATCCAGAGCTTTCGCCTGGATCCGGAGGTATACGACGTAAAGCACAAACTCCGTGACATGGATAAGGCCGCGGTTGATTTTGGGGTGATATCTGTCAACATGCCCGGGCCCGAAGTATTTGCTGAAGACCGGATGGTGCAGGCTGCTCAACTGTGTAACGACAGCGTGGCGGAGCTCTGCGCCCGCCATCCGGACCGCTTGGTGGGTCTTGCCGTACTGCCCTGGCAAGACGCTTCCGCCGCCTGCGAGGAAATGAAGCGGGCAACGGGGGAGCTGGGCTTGCGCGGCATCGTGCTCTACTCACACATCGGGGGCAAACCGGTCGACTCGTCCGAGTTCGCATCCATCTATGCCCTTGCCGAGGAACTCCACACCCCGCTCGTTCTCCACCCCACCGTCCCCACCTGGGGAGCGGTTCTGAAAGAATATTCAATGATCCCGATGATGGGGCTCATGGTCGACACGTCGATCGCGATGCTCAGGCTGATCCTCAGTGGTTTGCTGGATTCGTACCCGACGCTGGAGATTGTCCATCCGCACTGCGGCGGGGTCCTGCCGTACCTGATGCCGCGCGTGGTTGAGCAAACCGAAGTGAAGCGAAGGGGCCGCGAGCACATTAATCGGTCGCCTGCGGAATACTACAGCCGAGTCTACATGGACCTTGTGTCTCCCTCCACGCTTGCCATGAAGTACGCCTATGACCATAGCGGTCCGGATAAGCTGCTCTTCGGCAGCGACCACCCCTGGGTGAGCTACGAGGCAATCTTGAGTTGTGTGAATGGGCTCCGTATTCCCAAAGCAGACAGGGCGAAGATTCTTGGAGAGAACGCGCGCGAGCTCTTCAGAATTCGGTGACACTACGCCATGGGGCAAGGTTTGTATGTGCCCTCCTGCCGCGCAAGCGAGAGTGCGCAGAGTTGGGCTTAACGGGCAATCCGACCCGGCTCGCGTGAACCATAATAAGAGGATGCGTCCTCTTCTGGCGTATGAAGAGCTATGAGATACGAGAAGCTATTCTCAAAAGGGATGATAGGAAGTTGCGAGCTGAAAAACCGCATCATCATGTCTCCTTTCAACAAGAACTACTGTAACCTCGACGGCACGGTCGGCCGGAGGCTCATCGACTACATGGTGGAACGCGCAAAAGGGGGTACGGGTCTGTTGATGGTTGGGGCGACGGCCGTCTCACCGGAGGGCAAAGGTCATTTCAACCAGCAGGCGCTGTTCACCGACGAGGTTGTTCCGAGTTTCCGTAAACTAACGGACGCCGTTCATGCCGGCGGGGCTAAGATAGCTGTACAGATCAACCACCGCGGCCGGCAGACTTCGTCGAAGTTCAGCTGTCTGAAACCGGTGGCTCCCTCCCCTGTTCCCGGAGTGTCTCTCGGCAAGTTCGAACAGGAGAATCCCATAGAGCTGTCCGTTGAGCAAATCAAACGGATCATCGGGGATTTCGCTGCCGCGGCGGGGCGGGCCAAGAAAGCGGGGTTCGATATTATCGAAATCCACGGAGCCCATGGGTACCTTATCAATCAGTTCACTTCTCCGTATTCGAACAAAAGAACGGACGAATACGGAGGTACCACAGCGAAAAGAGAGAGATTCGCAATGGAAATTATCTCCGCCGTCAGGAAAGCCGTTGGCGATGATTTCCCGCTTGTTTACCGGATAAGTGCTGACGAGTTAGTGGATGGGGGCCTGGCCATTCAGGAGACCGCGTCCTTTGCCAAGCGTCTGGAGGAGGCAGGCATAGACCTGATTGACGTTTCGGCGACGCGGGACGCCAGCTCATTTCTTTGCATCTCTCCCATGGATGTGCCTCTCGGGCCCTTTATTCCGTATTCAGACGTTATAAAGGCAGCGGTCTCCATTCCGGTGAGTGCAGTATGCCGGATAAACGACCCGAACCAGGCCGAAGATATCCTTGCGAATCAGCAGGCCGATTTCATCTGCATGGCAAGGGCTTTGCACGCCGATCCTTTCTTCCCGGAAAAAGCGATGAACGGCCGCGATGAAGATATCTTCGCTTGTTTGGGCTGCCTTCAGGGCTGCACGGACAACCTCGGCAACGAGCTGCCGATAGAATGCACAGCGAACCCACGGGCCGGGCGCGAAAGGCTTCTGGTTCCGGCGCCGGCGGCGGTTAAGAAAAAAATTCTCGTTGTCGGCGGGGGACCGGCAGGCATGGAGGCCGCCAGGGTGAGCGCCGGCAGAGGGCACCAGGTCGTACTGTATGAAAAGGAAAAGGAGCTGGGAGGTCAGCTGAGGTACCTTTCGCGGCTGCCGTACAACGATGATTTTGGAGAAATGGTTCGTTACCTCTCACTGCAGATCAAGAAGCAGGGGGTGCGAATTGAGTTGGCAACAGAGGCCACAGTCCCTCTTATCCGGGAGGAGGCTCCTGACGTCGTCATTGCGGCAACGGGTTCCCGTCCTCTTCTTGGTGATATTCCGGGCAGGGATCAAACCCATGTTGTCTCTTATCTAGATCTGATGGACAGAACCTCTTTCAGTGAGAAGAAGGTTGTGGTCGTCGGTGGTGATGTGAAAGGCTGTCAAGTCTGCGAATTCCTCAGCGAACGTGGAGTGGAAGTGGCGATCGTAGAACCGAAGAGCCATCTCGCTATGGATGGTGGAAAGCGGCATAAGATCTTCACCTTGCGAAGGATCGACGAAAACCCGAATATCGAGGTCTACACCAACACGTCGATTGACAGGATATCCGATCATTCTGTGATCATTGTTAAGGGCGCTGAGAGACAGACGCTTAACGATATCGATCTGGTGGTCATGGTGGTCGGCTCCGCAGCCGACACCGCTCTGGCGGATGAGCTGGTAACGGATAACGCGGTGCCTGAGATTCACTATGTAGGCGACTGTTTCTCACCTCGGAAGGCTCTGCACGCCATGCTGGACGCTGCAGAGGTCACTTATCGACTATGACTGTCGAGAAGCGTAGAAGCTATGAAGCGGATCGATATCGACTCTGAGCTCTGCTCCCGATGCGGCTTGTGCGAGAAAAGCTGTCCTGTGGGAGCCATCACACTACACGACGGACTGCCCGCAGTCGAGGCCTCCTGCACCCTGTGTGGGGCCTGCGCCGACCTCTGCCCTGAGGGGGCCATTGCCGTAGACCGAAGCCAGGCAGAGACAACACAAGCGGGCCACAAGGGCATCTGGGTATTTGTTGAACGCGAAGAGCACGACGAGCTGACAAGCGTCTCCGCCGAAATTCTCTGCGAGGCGCGCAGACTCTCACGACGCACCGGTGATGATGTCACAGCGGTGTTCTGCGGAGCCGGGGGCGCTGAGCTGAGAGGCAGCCTGGAGTGCTGTGGTGCCGACAATCTGTTCCTGTTGGAGAATGCGCAATTGGAGGTCTACAACACGGAGCTGTATACGGAAGCACTGGTGAATCTGATTGCGCGACACCGACCTCAGATCGTTCTCTTCGGCGGAACCTCTACCGGAAGGGACCTGGCGCCGAGAGTGGCAGCCCGGCTCAGAACCGGGCTGACTGCCGACTGCACAGCGCTGGACATAGACGCTGAAGGCAACCTCGTTCAGATTCGACCCACCTACGGAGGCGAAATCCTGGCTCATATCATCTGTCCTCATCGGCGGCCTCAGATGGCGACCATCCGCCCCGGTGTGATGAAGGGCACTGGTGAAGCACCGCGAAAAACCAGAATCCAGGTTTTCGATTCGGATTTGATTTCCGTACGCGTGAGAACCAGAATACTCGAGGAGATAAAAGAGCTGTCGCGGTTCTCGCGTTTATCCGAGGCCGATGTGATTGTGTCCGGCGGTAAGGGCATGGGATCAGCCGAGAACTTCAAGTTTTTGGAAGAGCTGGCTGACGTTCTCGGCGGCGCCGTCGGAGCTTCGCGGTCGGCTGTCGACGAGGGCTGGATGACTCACCACCATCAGGTGGGGCAGACAGGCAAAACGGTATCCCCCAAACTCTATATCGCCTGCGGAATTTCCGGCGCGCTGCAGCATCTGATGGGTATGCAGGATTCAAAGCGGATCATAGCGATAAACCGCGACGCAGGCGCTCCCATTTTCAAGGTTGCCGATCTGGGTATTGTGGGTGATCTCTTCGAGATCGTGCCGAAGATCACGGGACTTCTCAGAGAGAATAAAGGGGTGCTGAGCTCAAGATGAAGATTATCGTCTGCGTCAAACACGTGCCTCGCACACAGGATGTCAGAATAGACTCGAGCACAAATACGCTCGTGAGGGAGGGGGTCGAGAGCGTTCTCAATCCCTTTGACGAGTTTGCCGTGGAAGAGGCGCTGCGAATTCGCGAGAGGTTCGGTGGTGAGGTCGGCATCGTATCTATGGGACCGCCCCAAGCTGACCAGTCGATCCGGTCGTGCTTGGCCATGGGTGCCGATAGAGGATATCTGCTGAGTGATACCTGCCTCAGCGGTTCCGATACCTTGGCCACCTCCTTCGCGCTTTCCCGAATGATCGAGAAAATCGGATTTGATCTGATCCTCTGCGGACAGGAGACGACGGACAGCAGCACCGGCCAAGTCGGGCCTGAAATGGCGGAGTTCCTGAATATTCCGCAGGTGACTTGCGTGATGAAACTGGATCTGTTGTACGGAGACGGCAAGACAACCGCCTCGGTGAAACGCGAGACCGATACAGGGTACCAGCTTATTGAAACAGCGTTGCCTGCGGTGATCACAGTGGTGAAGGGCATCAACAAGCCGAGAGAACCGGGAAAGCTCGATTCGCAGAGGCCGGTAGTTAGAGTGGACGCGGGTTTTCTCGGCTGCCAGCCGGACAAGTTGGGTATGGACGGTTCTCCCACCCAGGTCGTCAAGATGGTTCCTGTCAGACATAGAAGCCGGCAGTACGCAATCGTGGATGGGAGTCTATCGGCTGCGCAGAGAATTAGCATGCTGATGACCGGCGGTATCAAGGAGAAGGCAGGCGCGACCAAAGTGCGCGAAGAGCCGGAAAGCGCCGCGTGCAAGGCGGCGGATCTCATCGGTGAATCGCTGGCGTTGACCCAAGTTATGCCTTCAAAGTACCATTGAGCAACTGTTTCGTTAATGAGCAACTGTTTCGTTAATCGGGAGGACTTGTGATCGCGACGGAAGTAGGGCTTATCGGTGTGGGGCTCGCCGGTTTGGCACTGGCGGAGAATCTCATCGCTTGCGGATACACTATCATCGGGTATGACATAAGCGAAGACCGGCGTACTCTTCTGTCGGACGCCGGAGGCGTCGTCGCCGGCAGCGCAGCTGCTGTTGCCGCGCAGTGCGACCGGGTTGTGCTTTCGCTTCCGGATTCGGATGTTGTGCATGAAGCCATTGAAGGGAAAGGCGGCGTGCTCGCTGCAGCGTCGCTGCCCCGTTACATTATCGACACAACCACGGGCGATCCCGACAAGACTGAAGCGCTCGCCCGCAGGCTCTCTTCAAGGAGTATTGAGTTGCTTGATGCAACGATCTCCGGTTCCAGTCAGCAGATCCGTGACCGCCGGGCGGTACTCATGGTGGGGGCTTCCAGCGATGCGTACGCGGCGTGCCGCGACGTGCTTGATGCGCTGGCCGAGCGGCACTTCCATGTAGGCCCGGTCGGCAGCGGCTCAAAGGCAAAGCTCGCGAGCAACCTTATCTTGGGCCTAAACCGGTTCGTCCTGGCCGAGGGGCTGGTATTTGCCGAAGGGCTCGGGATAGACCTCGCGACGTTCTTGCCGATTCTGAAAGTCAGTCCTGCCTATTCATGTGCAATGGACGTGAAAGGTGAGAAGATGATTCGAGGCGATTTTGCCGCGCAGTCGCGCGTCAGACAGCACGATAAGGATCTTTCTCTCATCCTCAGCCAGGCCGAGCGAATGCAGCAGGAGTTGCCTCTCACACGAGTGCACAAGCGCGTTCTCGAAGAGGCGATCCGGGCAGGCGACGGCGACCTGGATAACTCCGTGGTTATCCGACATCTGCGCAGCCGGCGTGGTGGAGCAGCCGGCTCACCCTGAGCGGTGCGCCCGCGGATCTGCTATGCGATACGCCGCGTGCAACGAGCTGGTTGAAGAGCGCTCTTTCGCAGAATCGTGCGATCTACTAGCGCGATGTGGTTTTGAGGGGGTGGAAATTGCTCCGTTTACCCTCTCAGACGACCCGAGAGCTATAGATGCTGCTGCGGCTAAACGCGTTCGCAGGTCTATCCGTGAGGCGGGGCTCGCCTGCGCCGGGCTGCACTGGCTGCTGCGGGCGCCGCCCGGACTGCATCTCGCGCATCCGGAGCCCGGTACTCGCTCGCGGTCGTGGGAAGTGCTTCGTAGCCTCATTGAACTGTGCGCTGAGCTGGACGGTGATGTTCTGGTGCTTGGTTCCGGGAAGCAGCGCGGGGAAACTGACGGGGTTTCGGCCGGCGACGCGTACGCTGTGCTGCGCGACGGGCTCGGTGAGCTCGCAATGCACTGTGAGCGCGCCGGTGTTTCCTTCCTGGTAGAACCGCTTCCGGCGCGAATCACCGGCGTTATCAATACGCTGGAGCAGGCGGAGAGCCTGGTGAGTCAGATCGGCAACCCCTGCGTTGCATCGATGTTTGATTTTCACAACTGTGAGGATGAGACCTCCCCGTGGGATCGCTTGATCAAGACGCATGCGGGTGTGATACGGCATGTGCACCTGAACGACAAAGCAGGCAAAGCTCCATCGCTTTCGGCCTTAAGCCGCGAAGAACGCGTTGCCTTCGTCGCGGCGTTCGAGGCGCTGCGAGCCGCAGACTACGGCGGCTGGGTCTCTCTCGAGGTGTTCAACGTGAGCTCTTCTGCAGAGCTCGTTCTTCGCGAGACCCGCAGGTTTTTGTCGTGGGTAGAGGGCGAGCGCGCTCGCTAATGGCCGCGCGAGCCGGCTGCGGCGTAGAATCGAGCATGCGGACGCTGGGGTGGATGCGGAACCCCGAGTCGGCGCTTCCGGTAGGAGCGGTTATTCATCTGCCTCCATTGCCTGACCGCTCCACAGCTCCGCGAGCTTCCGCAGCATCGCCGGCGGCAGCGGTCCGGAGGCCTGGTAGGCAGCAGCGGCGCTCACGTGTTCGGGGGCGCCGAAGCCGATGATGGCCGACGCCACTCCGGGATGGCTCAGTACGTATCGCACGGCGATTTCCCTCAGATCCGCTCCCGGCTCCAGGACCCGGCGCACTCGTTCGCAGCGGCGCTGATCGCGGTGATACATTGCCAGGGGGAAGTACTTCGTCTGCTGGGTGTGGGCGCTCGGGGGCCCGCCGGCCAGAGCGCCGCCGGCGAACACCCGAATCGCCAGAATCCCCATGCCCTGTGCCATGCACTCGGCCAGCAGGCTGCCCGGTTGCGGCCTCAGGTCCGGTGAACCATCCGCAGGCGAGGCAGTGCTCCCGTCCGGTCCGTGGGCTCGAGCTGCCGCAATGTCAACCAGATTGTAGGGCACCTGCGCCGTCTGGAAAGCGCCGGACTGAATTACCTCGCGCAGCGCGCCGGGGCGCCCCGTGGCGGTCAGCCCGGTATGCGCGATCAGCCCTTCCTGCCGCAGGCGACTGAACGCCTCAAGCACGCCGCCACGGCCCAGCACGTCGGCCGGGGTGATGGCGTCGGGGTCCGCGCCGCGCGCGGGCGCGATGGCGTTGTGCAGTTGCAGCAGGGTCAGCCGTTCAACCCGCAGGCGCTGCAGGCTCCTTTCCACCGATTGCCGTACGCTGCCGGCGATGTCGTCCATTTCCGTTGGCGCGAGCCGCACTTTGGTGGCTAGGTGCACCTGCCGGCTTGCGCCCAGCGCGGCCAACGCCGCGCCGAGACCTGCCTCGGAGCGGCCCCGGCCGTATCCCGCGGCGGTGTCGAACCAGTTAATCCCGGCCTGCAGGGCCGCGCTTACCGTGTTCACCTGCTGCGCTTCATCCGCGCCGGTCATCAGCGCCGCCACCGGGCCGGCGCCGAAGCTAACGGCGGATATGCTGATGCCGGTGTCGCCGAGTGGGCGGTATTGCATGTTCATATCCAGCCGATGGTAGCAAAACCTCTCTCGCGCTGCAAGCAACTTCGGCAGCGAGGTGATACCTCTCGTTTTCGGTCGGCCGGCGTGCCCCCAGCCGGCTGCCCTGCGCGCGCCCGCCCTCGGGATTTCGTTTGACAGCGGACAGGAACGGGCATACACTCTTTGTAATTGAGAGCATGCCTCATACCAAGGAGTCCGATTTGGCTGACAAGAGACGGTGGGAGAACATTTTTCCGGCAATTTGCGTGCCGCTGCATGAGGACTATTCGGTCAACGAGCAAGAGCTTCGCCGATACGTACGGTGGCTGGCATCGTTTGATCTCATAGATGGGCTTTTGTGTAACGGCCACACGGGTGAGATTACCTCGCTGCGGCCGCAGGAGCGCCGGCAGGTGACGGAAATCGTGGCTGATGAGGTAGGCGAGCAGGTTGTGGTGATTTCCGGTGTTTCGGCAGAGGGTACGCTGGAGACGGTTGAGCACGCGCAGGAGGCACAGCAGGCCGGGGCGGCGGGTATACTGCTGATGCCGCCGCACACGTGGCTGCGCTTTGGGGTGAAGCGAGAGGCGGTGGTGGAGTACTTCAAAGCGGTTGCCGATGCTGTCGACATCGGTATCATCATTCACCTGTATCCGTTTGGCACCAAGGCGTTTTATCCGGTGGAGACGGTAGTTGAGCTTTCGAAGATCCCGAACGTGAAAACGCTCAAGATGGGTACGCGGCAGATGGCGCTGTACGAACGCGATATTCGGCTTTTGCGTCAGCAGGCGCCGGATCTGACGATTTTGACCTGCCAGGATGAGTTTGTTGTGTCGTCGATGTACGTTGGTGTTGACGGGGCGCTGATCGGCTTCGGCAGTTGCATACCCGAGGCTATCACCGAAGTATGGGATGCGATCAGGAACAGCGACTTTCCGCGCAGCCGAGAGCTGCAGGAGCAGATCTTTCCCATGGCGGAGGCAATCTACGGTATCGGTGAGCCCTCGGGCGATGCGCACGCGCGCATGAAGGAGGCGCTGTTCCAGCGCGGTGTGTTCTCTTCGGCGTTAATGCGGCCTCCTGTTCTGCCGCTTTCTGCGGAGGAGAAACGCAGAGTGAAGGGGGCGGTAGACAACCTGCGCCCGCGCATTCCCGCGGCCTACGCCGAGCAAGCGCAAAGGGCTTAAGCGGCCCGGGCTGAGGCGGAAGAGACCGCTCAGAGTCGGGCGTAAGTAACGGGCAATCCGGCCGGATTCCCGTAAACATGAGGAAGAACAACAGGAAGGGGGGAAGGAGATGAGAAAAACCGCGATTATTCTGGTAGCGGTGTTGTTAGCCTTTGTGGTGATCATGCAGGGCTGGACCCGAGGTGCCGAAGAGCCGGTACCGGTAGAAGAGCCGGCTGAACCTGAGGCGGTGCCGGTGGAGCTGCGCTTCGGTGCTATGCCGTTGGGATCATCCTGGTACGTGTACGCTGCCACCATAACAAAACTTCTTGAGGATGTGCTGCCGGGGGGCTCATCGGTTGAGGTGATACCGCATGGCGGCGGAATTGCTAATCCTCTGTCGGTTCAGCAAGGGATGGCGGAGGTGGCGCTCGCGAATGTGGCGACCTCCAACTGGGCGCATCAGGGCATTCAGATGTACGAGGGGCGCGAGACACCCGACATCCGGGCGCTCGCGGGAGGGCTGAACAAGGTCTTCGCGTTGGTCATTTTCAGCGACCGGTACATTGAAAGGACCGGTATCGATACACTGGAAGAGCTTATTGCCCAGCAGGCGCGCGCGCGTGTTATCACGAAGCCGGAAGGCTCAACGGCGCCTCCGGTTGCGCGTATGATGCTCGACCAACACGGCATTACCTTTGATACAATCAAAGAGTGGGGCGGCTCTTTTACGCAGGTTGACGGCGGACAGATTCCGGCGCTGATGCGAGACGGACAAGCGGACGTCTGGTTCGACGTTGTACCTCCGGGGCATCCGGCGGTGACTGAGGCGATGCTCACTATCGACCTCACGATGATCAGCCTGGGCGATGAAACAATTGACGGACTTAGCCCGTACGGGCTACCTCGCGACATCATTCCCGCCGACACGTGGCCGAATCAGCCGAACGACGTAGTCACGGTGATGCCGGGTACCGTGATCATTGCGCACGCAGATTTGCCTGAGGATGTAGCCTACCAGATTACGAAAATCATCTGCGAGAACAAGGCTGCACTCGTCGAAGCCCACGCTTCGATCGAGCCGTTTGTGCCCGAAGAGGCTTGGAAGCCCGAGAATACCGGCATTCCTCTGCATCCGGGAGCAGAACGGTACTACAGGGAACGCGGCTGGAAGTAGCCGGGGGCGATATACCGCAGCGGAGGGAGGATGCAGCTCTTTTCCGCTGCGGCTTTTCTTTTACCAACGTGCTTATTTGGACACAAGAGATACCGCGGTGAAGGAGTGCTACGTGGATAGAGGAGGCGCAGCAGAATGACGCCCCGAGATCAGCCGGAGATCGACGGCGCCGTGCGAGAAACGCAGGAACAACTCCGCCCTACGCCCGAGTTCGCAAAGTGGGAGAAGGCCTTACAGCTGGTTCTCTCTGCCGCGTGGATCGCGTTTCAGATCTACATCGTTTACCGCCCGCTTGTGCCCATGATTCAACGGCCGCTTCATGTGATGTTCGCCGTTGCGCTGGTTTATCTGTGGAAACCGCTTAACGTTTCAGGCCGCTTTCGAGCTATTCTGCGTGCACTCGATCTAGTGTGCGCTGCCTTGCCGCTCGCCATTGGGTACTACTTCATTGCGAGCAGAGACCGCATGCTCACGCGCATGGTGTACATCGATCCTGTCTTCCCGCTTGATACCGTGTTGGCGATTGTGCTTGTCGTTTTGCTGCTGGAGGCCGTGCGGCGTACGGTTGGTTACAGCCTGTTTCTGGTCGTGGTTGCGTTCCTGTTCTACGGGTGGTTCGGCGAGTTCTTTCCTGGTTGGCTGAGGTTTCGCGGCGTAGGAGTCAGAGGGTATACGGAGATCCTGTTTCTGTCGCTGGGAGGGATCTTCGGTATCCCCGTCGACACATCGCTGCGCTTTGTCTTCTACTTTGTGCTCTTCGGTGCAGTCTATTCGGTACTCGGCGGCAGCAGATTGCTCATTGAGATCGGCTTGGGGCTCACGCGAAAGGCGAAGGGCGGCGCGGCCAAATCGGCTGTCATTGCGTCGAGCCTTATGGGAACCGTAAGCGGCAGCGCGGTGGCGAACGTGAGCACAACCGGCGTGTTTACGATCCCCTTCATGATCCGTTCGGGGGAATCACGAGTGAACGCGGCGGCTACGGAAGCCATCGCTTCCACCGGCGGGCAGCTGATGCCGCCGATCATGGGTATCGCCGCCTTCGTGATGGCCGAGCTCCTCGGCATCCCGTATCTGCGTATAGCTCTAGCCGGGGTGCTGCCCGCCCTGCTGTTTTACGTTTCGGTCTTTGTTCTCATCGATTTCAGTGCACGGAGGAAGGGGGTCGGCGCGGTGGAGCTCGACGAGCAGCAGCTGAAGTCCAACCTGCGCTCTCTCATTCACATGATCGTGCCGCTCGCGGTAGTGATTTTCTACATCGTGCGGGGAACCACCCCGACGCTGGCAGCTGTATTCGGAGCCGCGGCGGCCCTGGCGGTCAGCTGCCTGAGAACGCAGACGCGGCTGAACCCCGGCAAGGTGCTCAAGATCGTTCAGGATACCGGGCGACAGGCAGCAAACGTCGCCATTCCAATCGCGTCAATCGGCATCATCATCGCGGTAGCGGTTGAGTCGGGTCTGGCGATGAAGTTTTCCAGTCGTCTGATGATCATCAGCGGCGGCTCAGTTTTCGTGTCGCTCTTTTTCGTTATCCTCGGCTGCATAATCCTCGGGATGGGCCTGCCGACGGTGGCGGCCTACATCATGGGGGCCATATTTTTTGCGCCTGCCCTTGTAGGTTTCGGGTTTGATCGGCTTGCGGCCCACTTCTTTGTATTCTACTACTCGGTCCTGGCAATGATCACGCCCCCGGTGGCGCTTGCCTCGTTCGCCGCCGGGGGGCTCGCCGAAGCTAACGTCTCGCGCACGGGCCTGCGGGCCTTCGCGATGAGCATGGTAGCCTTTCTTATTCCGCTCATTTTCATCTTCCGTCCTGAGCTGTTGTGGGAAGGAGAGCTGCTGAACATCATCGAGCGCGCTCTGTATTCCCTGGCGGCGGCAATCGTGTGGGCGGGTGCCCTGGCAGGCTATCTTGGGAAGCGCCTGTCGATGCTCTGGCGCATCATCCTCGGCGTGCTTGCGCTGATTGTCTTCATGCCGGTTGGTACCGCTCCCACATATGCTGCCCTGGGGTTGGCTGCTGCCGTGGTGGTGTGGATTACGTGGGCTCAGCCGCGGCTCGCCGCAGCCAAGGGCAGCTAGGCGTGCGCTGAACGCGCAGGAGCGAACGCGTAGAGTATGTCACAGAAACACAATCATGGTGGCCCCGCCGATGATCAGAAGCGATCCTGACCACACGGCGAGGTTGGGCGCATCGAGCCGGGTCTTCAGAAGCCACGGCGAAACAATGAGAATAAGCGGGATGTTCACGCGGCCCAGAGCGGTCACAACGCCAACCGGAACCGTATTCATCGCAATGTAGCGAAACCACATGCCGAATGCCATGGCTAATCCGGCGAGAACCTGGATCACGTAGGCCTGCATTGCGTTCGCCGGCTGTGCCAGGTGAGTTCGAGTGACCGAGAACGCCGTACCGTAGATGGCAAACGCTACCATGAACCCTATCCACAGACCCACAAGCGATCCTGTGCCGGTCGCCAATCCGCTGCGGATGAGCACCGCACTCACGGAAAAGGAGCCGGCGGCGGCCAGTCCGAACATTGGGTTTCCCCGCGGGATCAGCTTTTTGTCTGACGGCCGGGACAAGTGCTGCACCCCTACTACAATCACTCCTATGCCCACCAGGGCCGCCCAGCTCACGACCTCGCCAAGAACCAGAAATCCCATGAGTGTTGCAAAAAGCGGTGTTGTTCCCACTAGAGAGCTGGTGCGGCCTGCCCCAACGCTTCGCTGCGAGAGTGCAATGAACGAGAAACCGGCCACAAAGTGAAACAACCCGGCAGATGCGAAGAACATCCAGCCGCGGGCGGATGCGCTGCGGACTTCCGGCTCAATGCCGAGAAGCAGAACCAATACACTCGTGAGCGCGAGCGAGGTGGCAAGGAGAACTGTCATTCCGCGTGTAACGCCTAACACCACAACCGCCTTGCGGTTCAGTAGCTGATAAGCGCCGAAAGCTACTGCTGAGAGAAGCGCGTAGACGATCCCGGACGTCATCGCTGTAGTCTCTTTACCGGCACGCGGAGCATGACTGCAATGGGCAGAGGAGCTCTGTAGCCGATTCGCACGCGAACGGGCAGAGCTTCACTTGCGCCTGTCACCCTTGCGCCCTCTGCGACAGCTCCATGGGGATGCCGTCGGGGTCCAAAAAGTAGCAGTAGCGATTACCGGCGTTGGGTCCGCCCTCAACAATCTGGGGCTCGGTGAGAACCTCCGCTCCCAGTGCTTTCAGATGCTCCAGCACCCGGTCAATGTCTTCCACGATGAAACACATATGCGAGCTGCCCACATCGCACGGCCGGACAGCCCGCTCCCGTTGATCTTGCGGAGCGAAGTACTGGAACAGCTCCAGTCCCTGCCCGTAGCCTTGCAGATGCACCACCCGGGCTTTCGCGCCCTTGACCCCGGTGATAACCTCCTGCAGGCGGTTCGCTACCGTCTTGTCGCCGTATCGCCGGAAGCCCAGCCCCTGCTCGTAGAATCGCAAAGAACGGTCCATGTCTCTGACCGTGTACGACGTGTGATGTATCGATTTGATCATTTCGTTCGCCGGCCTCCTGCCGGCCTGCTATTGTATTGGAGATATCCCGCCTGTCTACCCCGTACGCCCACAAACCACGCACGTGCGCGCTGAGCTTTGATCGGCACCAACGGAACCGGTACAGGTACATGCCTCAACTTCTCACCTTCCCTGCTTTGGTGCTTGGCGGTCATCGGATTAGGCTGCGTTCCCAGAAGCGAGTCCCACCGGTACCGTTTACTAGACAGCCTAATGGAAGGCTTTGCCGCGTCGGCGAGGCATAGAAAGACACAGAATTCTCGCCGGCAGACTGCGAGTGAGCAGCGAACTCAGCGCACCCATGGTACAATCAAGCCATTGAAAAATGTGCGTGTTAGTTGTGCGAGTACTGCGCTACTCTAGAGTGAAACACCATTTGAGCGGCACAGGCTTAGCAGAGCAAACAACCGTCCGACTTCACCCACATTTTCACACATAATCTCGCCAAAGAACATGCTTTGGGCGCCTGAGCGAATAGCGAGATGCACTAGCTGGAAGGAGGCATCAAGATGAAAAAGAGTAGTCTCTTGTCCATGGTGGCGGCTATAACAATCTTCGCGGTCGCTTGCTCGCAACCGATGGGGCCGTCTCCCGATGCAGTGGAGCCCGACGTCAGGAACGCATCAAGATCACCAAATCTGACAAGCCAATCGGTGAGTGCGGATAATCCGGCTGCCTCCGCCGCCTGGTACACCGTTGACCTGCTCGCCGGACGACAGGGCGTTCGGGTTGGTGAAGTTGCTGTGCGGATCAAAGGTGACGAGCTGTGGGTTACCTACACAACCGGCGACGGCTGGCAGCTTTCCGACATCAATTTGTGGGTCGGTGACGATCTGAGCGACATGCCGCAGGCTGGAAACTCCGGCAACCCGCTGTTGCGGAGGTTTCCGCACCGGGCCGGCGGAATAGAAGAAACGGCATACACTATAACGGTGTGTCTCGCGAAACTTGGAGATGATCTGTGCGGAAAGATCTTCAAGGTTGCCGCACACGCTGAGGTGGAGAAGCCTCGCGGCAGGGGTGCCGCCCGGCAGAGGGAGGACGCGTGGGCTGACGGCGAGCGCATCTCCGAGCTCGGCAGGGGCCTGTCGGCAACGTACTTCGCGTTTCAGTTTGAGTGTGTGGAGTATGCGATCGGAGACATCGGTCCGGCCGGTGGGGAGGTGTTTTATCGTTCTATGGAGGCGCTGCGCGTCGAAGGATGGTACCCTTGGGGCGGATACGGGTATGAAGTCGGCGAGGCCGCGCAAGGTTGGGGAATCGGAGAGGGTGCAGCGAACACTGCAGCAATCGTAGCCGCGTATGGCGATGCGGAGCCATACGAAGGCCGCTCAGACTATGCGGCTAAAGTGGCGGATGATCTGATCGTAGAACACAACGGGAGAACCTACGAAGATTGGTTCTTGCCGTCGGCTGGAGAGGTCAAAACGTACCTGTACAATCTGCACTACGACAAGCTCGGGACCGAGATTTATCTTCCCTGGTTCTGGACCTCCACGGAGTCAACTAGCTTCTGGCCTTCGCCTATTAGCTGTTGTTGGGAAACGTATCCAGACGAATGCGATTTCTGCGATGCTGAACGGTCTCCAGAGTACTTCGCGTATGCTTTTGATGTCGAGTATCCCGGCGTAGTGAGTTGGTTCAAGTATAGCCGTTGGGCAATGGCAAGTTTATTGGCTGTGCGAACCTTTTCGCCGTGCGACGAGGCGCGAGTGGTGGCCGTGCCGTAGCCGCCGTCGTGCGGAAGATGAGGTGTTGTGCCCGGTGCGGCGAAGGAACGCGGTGCCTACGAGGCGTACTCCCAGTTGACGTACCAGCCTCGCTCGGGGGTGGCCGTGTCGCAGAGCGAGGTGTGATACTCCGACGCCTCGTTGTCAGGTCCCAGCGAGCGCACTGCGAAATCGTAGTGGCCGGGTCCGTCGGACAATTCACTGGTGGTTATCTCAAACTGCACGGTATCGTCGCTCACACCGTTGAGCTCAGTGAGCAGCAGCCAATCTTCGGTACCGTGCTCACGGTAGAACAGCTCGTAGCCGTCAACTTCAGAGTCCGGAGAGTTCGGCGCGTCCCAGGCGATCGTGAAGCTTGCCGAATGAACCGTTACCATCTGCGGTCCCAGTCCGGAGCCGGGCGATTCCGGCGATTCGGTAGCACCGGCAGACGCTCCGTTCTCGGAGTCGGTTTCGCGCTCCGCGGCGTCGATCATTGCCAGAAAGGGCAGCGCGCACCCATTGAGCGCCACGAGCATGACGAGAGCAATAACGGCTATGCGGAGCGGACTTTTTGAAAGGACATGACTTTTTGGGATGATTCCGCGTGCAAGCGCATTCATCAGTGTCCCCCATATGGCGCAGCACCGGAGGCGATACTGCTATGTAGTGCGGCTTTTAACGCAAGTTACGGGCCAGGATGGGCGCAGCTCTGGGGACAGCGATAAGGTGCTATGCTGTAGAAGCTTAGCGCCGCAGGGGTGCGCAGCGGCAGGTGCGCTAACAGCAGCGCGACGTACACCCCTGCAAGCGGCCCGGCGGCGGAAACACATAACTGTAATCAAGCCGCCGGGTTACCTGCCGGGGGTGCGCGCTGGGGGGAGGCTGCGCGGTGAGGGGGCCGCGGACTGCGGCGACGGGGGTTCAGCGGCCGGCGTAGTTGGCCTCGATCCAGTCCTTGTAGGCGCCGCTTCGCACCCGCTGCACCCACTCAGGATTGTCGCGGTACCACGCGATGGTGCTGTCGAGGCCGCTTGAGAACTCGTGGCGTTGGTGCCAGCCGAGCTCGCGCTTGATCTTGCCGCAGTTCACCGCGTAGCGCTGGTCGTGGCCGGGGCGGTCCTTCACGAAGCGGATCAGCTGGGTGTAGCGCTGGGGCGGCTCGCCGAGCGCTGCGGCTACCTTCTCGCAGATCGCGCGCACTAGCCGGATGTTTTCCCACTCGTTTTCGCCGCCCACGAGGTAGGTTTCTCCGGTGGCGCCGCGCTGCAGGACGGTCCAGATCGCGGCTGAGTGGTCCTCTACGTACAGCCAGTCGCGCACGTTGCGCCCGTCGCCGTACACCGGAAGGTCTTTGCGCTCGAGGGCGTTGAGAATCATCAGCGGAACCATTTTTTCGGGAAACTGGTACGGGCCGTAGTTGTTTGAGCAGTTGGAAATGGTAAACGGCAGCCCGAAGGTGTGGCCGTGCGCGCGAACCAAGTGATCGGAGCTCGCTTTTGAGGCTGAGTACGGGCTCTTGGGGTCGTAGGGCGTCTCTTCGGAAAACGCGCCCTCGGCGCCGAGTGAGCCGAACACCTCGTCGGTACTGACGTGGTGGAACAGTACATCGTCCCGGTGGGCCCACGCGGCGCGGGCGGCCTCTAAGAGGTTGAAGGTGCCGTTTACGTTGGTCTCGATGAACGCACGCGGGCCGACGATGGACCGGTCTACGTGCGACTCAGCGGCGAAATGCACCACGGTGTCGACCTCATAGCGCTTGAACACGTCGGTCACCGCGGTGAAGTCGCGAATATCGGCGCGCTCGAACACGTAGCGCGCTGGGGCGGCACCCGAGCGGTCCGTGTTGGGTGTGGCACCGCCGGTGGTGTTCGCGGGCGCGGGGGTTGCGCCGGCGCCGTAGCGGCGGTCTATCTGCACGAGGTTGTCGAGGTTGCCGGCGTAGGTAAGGGCGTCGAGGTTGATCACGCGGCCGCTGAACTGCGGCTGCGCCAAGAGGTAGTGAATGAAGTTTGCGCCGATGAAGCCGGCCCCGCCGGTCACCAAAACGTTCTGCAGCTTTCGCATCGTGTCCTTCCTCATTCCGGGATTGCTATTCTGTCACGCGCGCGGCTACCCGCTCCATACACTCGCGCAAGCCTTGGTGCCAGGGGCGCAGCTCAACTCCGTACGTCTGCGCGATGTGCTCACACAACAGCAGCGAGTACGTTGGGCGAACCGCGGCTGTGGGAAACTGTGCGCTGCTGATGGCGCGAATCGTCCGGAGTCTAGAGCTCAGCCCCAGCTCCAGCGCGTAGTCTTGGATCTGGCAGGCGAAATCGTGCCACGAAGTCTCGCCGCTGTTGGTGTAGTGAAACGTGCCGTAAGCGGGCTGCGCCGAGCCGGCAATGGCAACGATAGCGCGGGCAAGGTCGCGCGCGTAGGTGGGCGAGCCATGTTGGTCGTCTACAATCGTGAGCTCGCCGCGCTCGCGCAGCAGCCGCAGGACGGTCAATACGAAGTTGCGGCCGTGCTCGGCGTGCAGCCAGGCAGTTCGTATGATTACGTGCTGTGCCAAGGCAGAACGCACCGCCTGCTCACCGGCGGCCTTGCTTGCGCCGTATACGTTCTGCGGCGCTATGGGCGCCGCTTCTGTGTATCCCTTGGACTCTGAGCCGTCGAACACGTAGTCGGTAGAGAGATGCAGCAGTCGTGAGCTGTGTGCCGCGCAGTACTGCGCCAGATGTGCCGCCGCGCGCTGGTTGACCGCCCAGGCGGCATTTACCTCGCTCTCGGCCGTGTCGACGGCGGTATAGCCGGTGCAGTTGATCACCCAGCGCGGCGCCGGGTTGGGGGCGTTTGCGCTGATCGACTCCTCGCTGGTAACATCGCACTCACGCCCCGAGCTGTGGTAGGGCATCTGCGCGGCGCTGAGCTCTTGTTCGAGCACGCGCCCCAGCATTCCCCTGCGCCCAAGCAGCCAGATCACAGCAGCGGCTCCTCAGCCCGGTCGGCGAGCAGCGGCAAGCGGTGGTCTTTCTCAGAGACCACAGGATCGGCTATCGGCCAGCGTACGGCGAGTGCGGGGTCGTTCCACAGCACCCCGCGCTCGCAGCGGCGGTTGTACTCGGCGCTGCATTTGTACAGCACCAGCGCCTCGCGTGATGTGACCACAAAGCCGTGCGCAAAGCCTGCGGGGATATAGAGCGCCTCGCCGCGCGCGGCGCTCAAGGCCAGTCCCAGCCAGCGGCCGTAGGTTGCCGAGTCCGGGCGCAGATCAACCGCTACATCGAATATCTCGCCGCTTAGGGTCGTGACGATCTTGCTCTGCGCAGCCGGCGCCACTTGATAATGCAGCCCGCGCAGCACGCCGTGGGATGAGAACGAGACGTTGTCCTGGACAAACTGCTCGCGTATGCCGGCATCGGCGAAGTCGCTTGCCTTGAAGCGCTCCATAAACCAGCCGCGCTCATCGGGAAAGCGCTGCGGCTCAATGACGATGAGGTCGGGGATCTCAAGCGCGCGAAAGCTGAACGGCATACCGGTACCTCTACCTCCCCACCGGGGTTTTCCTCACTTGGTTCGCCCTGCAGGGTGTGCTGCGAGCTCCACCACAACTACCTCGGGCGGATTGTTGATGCGCAGCGGGAAGATGCTGCGCCCCAGTCCGCGACTGATAACCATCTGCGTGCGGCCTTCCCGGAACAGCCCGCCGTCGTAGCGCGCGAGCAGCCCCTGCCCCGGGGCGAATATGCCTCCTACACCCGGTATGCGAATCTGCCCGCCGTGCGAGTGGCCGGTGAGCGCTACGTCTATGCCGCAGCGGCAGTAGATTGGAAACAGCTCGGGCCGATGTGAGAGTAACACGCGAAGCTCTGCCCCGGCAACGTGCTGTACCGCACGCTCCAAGGCAGCGGCGAACTCCCTGCGGTTGCGGTTGAAGTACATGAGGTCGTCCATTCCGATCACGCCGACGGCCGAGCGCATGCCGGCGCTGCTGTGCTCCAACAGCTCGGCCTCGTTGCGCAGCAGGCGAACACCGCGCTCGGCTAGGCGTGCAAACAGCATCTCGGCGCGCGGGGCGCTCCACTCGTGGTTGCCGGTCACGTAGTAGGTCGGCGCGCGCGCTGCCACCGCGTCCACCAGCTGCAGAGCGGGCGTGTCGTGGTAGCGCGAACGCCGGCCGTTGATGAGGTCGCCGGTGAGCGCCGTCAGGTCAAAGCGCAGGTCTGTAAGCATGCGCGGCAGCGCGTCTCCGTTGGGCCCAAAGACTTGGCTGTGCAGATCCGAGAGATGCAGAATCGTAAAGCCGTGCAGCGCGGGCGGCAAGCCGTTGAGCAGGAGGCGGTAACGGGTAACTGCCGGCGGATGGGCCGCAATCGGCGGAATCAGCATAGACAACTCCACTGAGCTCACCGCTTAGCCTACGACGCCGGCAGGCCCAAGCCAATCGGAGCATAGTAGTATTTTTTCATGATCAGGGGCGTGCTTGGCGGCCGCGCGGGGGGGCTGCTGCGGCGCGTTACGGTCGCCTCCACTGCAGGTACCATCCGCCTGGAGGTTTCGCGTTCTCATCGGCAGAAGAGTGGATGGCGGACTCGGCGGCGGCCGCTGGAAGTGAGCTCACGCCGAACTCGTAACTGCCGGACCGGCGCGAGCCGAGTACTTGGTCTGCGTGGACGGTGAAGATGGGACTGTCTCCCGCGCGCACCTGAATCTCTTGAATCTGTGTCCAGTTGGTGCTGCCGCGCTCGCGGTAGTACAGGCGGTACTCCACCAGCCGCGAGGCCCGTTGGTTTCGCACGTTTGACGGATGATCCCAGCCGAGCGTAAGAGTCTCCGCGCTGCTCTGCAGCGCGGCCGGGCCGTCCCGGCGAGCGGCGCTGTTGCCGTTATCGCCGGAGTCCTGCCGGCCTGTGGCTCCAAAGGGCGGTATGCAGCCTGCGACCACGAGCAGCACGCCAAGCACCAACAGCAGGTACAGCAGGCCGGTACATCGGTGCCGAACCGTGCGGCCCTTGTGGTGGGTGTTGATCTCAGCGACTTGCATTATTCGGCATCTCACACTTTGCGATAGGCAAAACATACACCCTATGCGAGCTGCAAAGCAATTACCTTTGCGGTTTTGTCAGCAATTATGCCGCCG
>PWQX01000247.1 GCA_003556605.1 Spirochaetaceae bacterium | reverse complement strand
CGGACTTGGCTGAAGTGATTTCCCGCGCCGCGATTGAAGAGCGCGTTGGGGTGAAAGAGAACGACCTTGTAGTGGTCAGTAGCAAAGTGAGCGCTAGAGCAGAGGGCCGCACGGTAGACTTGCAGCACGTCAGACCGTCTTCGAGAGCGCAGGCGTTGGGGAAGCTCACGGGTAAGCACCCACGGCGTGTTGAAGTCATTATGCGTGAAAGCAAATCTGTTATCGGTTATATTTCGACTCGCCGGCTGGCGAAAGACCTGGAGTTTATTCGCGGTTATTTCGGTTCCATGGAAGCTGTCAAGCTTCTGAATAGAGCAGAGGCTGTTCTGCTGACGGAGATGTTCGACAGCTCGCTTGCCTCCGATGCCGGCACCGATCTGTCAAACACAGCGGGTGAAGACACGCTCTGTCTCCTTCCTGCCGACCCCCATGAAACAGCTCGGGAGCTACGCTCGCGGCTGGAAGAGCGGCATAACTGCCGAGTTGCGGTCATACTCAGTGACTCCGAAGTGCGGCTTATGCGTTTCGGCACCGCCGAAATAGCGCTGGGGTGGTCCGGTATCCGTCCGCTTGCGCGTAACTTCGGAGCGGCCGACAGGTACGGGCAACCGAAGTTTGGGGGGGTGAACGCAACTGCGGACGAGGCTGCCAATGCCGCCGCGCAGGTCATCGGTCAAAACGATGAGGGCGTTGCGGCTGCGATAATCCGCGGGGCCGAGTATTTGAGAGAAGATGACTCTTCAAGGGTCGCTAGGCTTGGTATGCCGGTTGCATATCAGCAGAAGTTCATCCGAATGACAGTACTTTCGTATTTCAAGCTTGCGTTTTGCCTGCGGTTTGCGCGGTTGTATAATCGGTTGAAAAAGTAAACTCAGGAAGCTCTCCGTCTGCTGCGCACTTCTCAAAGAGAGCGGTCTCAATCAGCAGGGAAAGCTGTTGCAGCCGTTGCCTCGCAGGCGGTAGTCTGCGAAGCTGGTAAACTGAGTTGCTGACTCTTGAGCGCAAAGTGGGTAGCCTTTTCAACGGCAGCTAGAATACTCGTCGAAAACAAGGAAGCACAAATGACCTACCTTAGCGGGAAAACGGCGATTGTAACCGGCGGAGCACAAGGCATTGGTTTCGCTTGCGCGCGGCGGCTCGTACAGGAGGGCGTCGCGGTGACGATTTGGGACCTTGACGATGTCGTGTTACGGCACGCCGCAGCTTCGCTGACGGGCGAACACCGGCATGCCGTGGTCATGGCCCGGGTCTGTGACGTGACCGACCGCGGTTCGGTAGAGGCGGCGGTGGCTCATGCCGAAGCCGAGATGGGCCGTATCGATATCCTTATCAATAATGCCGGGTACATGGCGCCGGGCAACCTGTTGGATCAACCGATGCAGCAGTGGGATGCAACGGTGGACGTCAACCTCAAGGGAGTGATCTCTTGCACCTACGCTGTATTGCCCGGAATGTACGCACGCGGTACCGGTCACGTGGTCACTATTAGTTCAGCAGCCGCGACGCTCGGAGTTGCAGGGTTGGCGGTTTATACCGCGACCAAATGGGCCGTCTGGGGCCTTAGCGAATCATTGCGCCACGAGGCGATTAATCTGGGGCGACCCGCTGTGCGATTCAGCTCGATCCACCCGCACTTTTTGCGCGAGGGGATGTTCGGCGGAGCGCGGCTGCGCGGCATGGGGGCAGTAGTTGTTCCTAATGTACGGGATCACCACGTGATTGCCAAGGCGGTGGTCACCGGCGCGCTCAAGCGAGGTAGGCGATGCCTCATGCGGCCGCGCACGGTGTGGCTTGCGGTTATGCTGCGCGGTTTGCTGCCCAATCGGGTGTTTGAGGCGACGCTACGGATGCTCGGGGTACCGCAGGGCATGTCCAGTTGGCGCGGTCCGAACTAGCGCACAATCGTGCAGATTGCATCAGCAGCTATGCAAAGTGAAAGAGCTATGCATCCTGCATGCCTCTGTTGGATCGGCCATCGTGCAGTCGGCGCTTACAGTTTTGTGAAAGAGCTTAAATCATTGTTCGGCCGAGAAATACTCCTCGAACAGCGAGGGTGAATTCAAATGTGGACGCGTGCTTAACTTGGCATAGAAATCGCTAATATGGAGGCATGGATTGATACGCGCGCAATACGCGGGAAGGAAATAGCAGCGATGAAAAGCGTTCTAGTTGTCGACGACGATGTCGAGATCCGCGAGCTGATCGGTGAGATGCTGAGCATTGAGGGGTTTACCGTAAGGACCGCCGACAACGGCAGGACGGCACTGACAGAATACCGAGAGCACCGGCCCGATCTGATTGTGCTTGACACGCTTATGCCGGAGAAAGACGGCATCGAGACAGTGCGGGAGATCCGGCGCATTGATCCGGCAGTCCGCGTGATTGCGATCTCCGGCGGCGGATTCGCCGGACCAAAGTCATACCTCAGCGCGATGCAGGCCTTCGGTGCAAACAGGACCTTCGTGAAACCGCTCGATCTTCCAGCTTTTGTCGCCGCTGCGCTCGAGCTGTCCGCGTCGTGAACCATCGGTCCGGTTTGCAGCGCCTTCGAGCGCATGAGCGCAGTTACACCCACCACCGCTTTCAGTGGTGGTGGCTTCTGCCGCTGATAGACCGCACCGGCACTTTAACGCTGATCTCTCCCGCTCTTTCGAAAATGAGAACGATTTCGAGCTCGTTACCCTCCATCAAAGGTTCTTCCACCCCAATCAAGATAACATGCAGTCCACCCGGTGCAAGCTCCACGATCTCGTGCGGCGGTACGGGAATGTCCGGCACTTGGCGCATGCGCGCCATGTTCCCGTCCATCACGTGAGTATGTAATTCCACCTTGCGGACGCCGTCGACACGCGCTCCCAAGAGCCGTTCGGCAGTTCGGTTTCGGGGTAGACTGCTCCGTTAATGGGGTACACACCGTCACGAATCCGTTCAGGAGCACCATGGTGTAATCCAAGTCGATCGCGTCAAAATTGCGCGGTTCTATCACGAACGCCCCGGCGAGGCCTATGACCATTTGCTCGGCCTCGTCGCCGTGATGCGAACCGTGGGTATGGTAGAACCTCGTGCCCGCTGGGTACGCATCAAACCCGCACACAAAGGTTTCACCGGGTTCAATCGGGGACTGCGCGTATCCCGGAACCCCGTCCATCTCATTGGGCAGGTCTACGCCGTGCCAGTGCGCCGTGGTCGCTACCGGCAGGTTGTGTGTGAAGTTGATCCGAACAGTATCGCCCTCGGACACCCGGATCTCAGGCCCGGGGAGCTGGCCGTTGTACCCCCACGACTCGATAATATGCCCATTGCCGTAGTCCCAACGAACCGGCTCGGCAGTCAGCTCGAGCTCCTTGATCCCGTCCTCGGTTACGCCATAGGGCAGTCGTGCGATTGCATCGGCGCTGCTTCTCACCGGAAGAGTCTCGCCGGAATCTGTCCCGTACTGCGCGGTAACCTCATCCACATCGTCTTGGGTTACCACCAGCATGCCTTTACGGTCATAGTGACCCACTCCGCAGTACACCGAGCAATAGAACTCGAACTCACCTTCCTGGTCGGCGACAAACTGAACCGTCGTCGTCTCCTTACCGGGGGGAAAGCTGATCGGGAGCATGGCGCTGTTCCTGCTTACTATTGCGGTTGTGGCCGCGTGGTGGATGAAGCCGCTGCAGTTGTCTGCCAAGACCTGGAAGCGCTTGCATATTCTCGCTTTCTTTGTCTTTGCTTTGGCGGCTTACCACGGCATCACCATCGGTGCGCTCGCGGGAGTGTGGTCGACCGACCCCCGTCATGTTCATGCTCTTCGCTGTCGTGTACCTGTACGTTGCGGGGCGGAAGATCCTTTCGGTCGTACGGGGGCAATCCGCCCCCGGGGCGTTTAAGAAAACGCCCGCTAAACCTCGGAGCGCCCAGATCCCTACCGCGTGACGCATCGGCTAATGCCGGTGAAACGCTTGGGACCGCGCTCGTTGCGGTGCCGGTAAGTGGTCCTGTGGCTCCCCTTTGCGTTGTTTCTTACGGTTCCGGCTCTTTACGGAACGTCTTACCCGGGTTATTGTTTAGTTTCAAAAACTAAATAAAGGGGCGTGTATGGCGGCCGAATACGTACAGCAGCGAGCACTGGAACTGGGTGTCATCAGAGAACCCAAGATAGGGCTCTTGGTCCTCGGCCGAGAGCGACCGGGCTTTGATCCGGAATGGGGTGCGCACGTTGCGCGCAGGGTCCGCGCGACAATGGCTGAGTTACCTTGGCACCTGCACGTTCCGTCGGACAATATCGCCGATCCACCTGCTTTGGAGCGGGCCGTTGACAGCTGTCGATCCCAAGCGGTCACTACGCTGGTCTTGGTGCAGCCGACAATCTCAGACGGCCGGCTCGCGCCGCTCCTCTCGCGGCTGTGGGGTTTGCCGGTGGTGTTGTGGGCCACCACCGAAAAGCCGAGCGGTGCGATGATAAGCGCCAACTCCTTGGTGGGAACCCATGTAATGGCTGCGACCCTTCGTCAGCTAGGGCAACCGCTTGAGTTTGTGTACGGGCACCCCGATGAGCACGAGACGCGGTACCGGCTGCGCCAGGCGATTTGTACAACACACGCTGCGGTGCAGCTGTCGGGACGAACGCTCGGTCTGATTGGTTACCACGCGCCCGGTTTTGTAGATTTCCACGCCGATCCGGTTTTTCTGAGCGAGAGCATCAACGGCCAGTTGTTTCACATGAGTACGCCCGAACTCATCGGGCTGATAAACGGCTATACCGACGAAGAGATCGCCGGCGAGGTCTCTGAGCTTTCCGCTCTAGGTTTGCCGATTGGGGATGGCATCGCCGGCGACGGTGGCCCCGAGCTTACCATGCAGGCGCGCTATTATAAGGCGTTCTGCCGGTTGTTCACCGACCAGCGCTTTGATGCACTGGCGTTCCGTTGCTGGCCCGATCTTCCCAGCCAGACCGGCCACTGGCCGTATCTGGCATTGGCCAAACTCGTCTCGGAAGGGTTCCCGATTGCGATGGAAGGTGATCTCGACGGAGCGCTTTGTGGCCGTGTCGCCGAGAGTCTCGGTATCGGACCGGTGTATCTTACCGACTGGCTCGAACACAGCCGTAACAGCATCATAATCTGGCACACCGGGGCGGCGCCGCTGCAGCTCTGTGAGCCTCTCGGCGCCGAAAACGGTCCACGTCTGGGAGTTCAATTCAACAGCCGCAGGCCGACTGTAGTGGAGGCGACCATACGAGCGGGGATGGATGCAACAGTGTTTCGGCTGTGGCGTTGTGGCGGCGAATACCGGCTTACCGCGTTGGAGGGGGGTACGACCCGGCCCGATCGCCACCGCATGGCGACCAACGGGCGTTTCGAGACCCACGGGGTCGATGTCCGCGAATGGTTTGAACAGATGCTTCAGCTCGGCATGCCGCACCATCTGTGTGTGGTACAGGGGCATCACGCCGACAGTTTACAGCGGGTAGCGCGGCTCATGAGTGCCGAGTGGGTATAGCGCGTTTAATTAGACGCCGCGCCGCTATCGGGAGCTGTTTCTGCTGCCCGCCGTGCGGAAGAACTGCTGAAAGACGATATCGGTAGCCCCGTAACACGCTTGCACCGGGTCGTACACCATCGGGATTACCTTGCGTTGGGGGATAACCTTGCGGGCGGCCTCGCAGAGAACTTCCGACAACAGCTGGAATCTCGAAATAATCAGCACGGATTCCGGGTGGAAGATGTGATTAAGATTGTGGATTGCGGTTGCGAAGTACAAGAGCTCCCGAGAAGCTGCTGTTGCGACTTCGGTAGCAGTTAACCGTTCCTGAGCCGCATCCCAGCTGTCAACGGGGTATTGCTCGTGCAATCGTTCGAGCAACGGCTGCTCGGCGACGAACGACTCCAAAGAGGGGCCGCTGCTGGTTACCAGCTGCTCGAACGAGTCGCTCCGGACTGCGGTGCGCCCTATCTCTATCGCGGTCCGCGTACCGTTGAGAAAGATGCTCCCGTCGGTCACCAGCGCACCGCCGACGCCGGAACGTACCAATACCGCCAGCAGGCTCTTCTGATCGCGCGCGACACCGTAATGATATGCGCTGGCCGCAATTACCGAAGTGTTGTTGGAGTCTAATGGCAGAACTACATCGACGCGGTTCAGATCTCGGGACTGCCGCGCCTTCTGTTGAACTCGGTCTTTGTGTCATCCGGCAGTACGATCGTTGCAATGCTCATCTGCTCCATGGGTGCGTTCG
>PWQX01000058.1 GCA_003556605.1 Spirochaetaceae bacterium | reverse complement strand
GCTCGACCCGTTGGTACAGAAGAACGTGCGGCTCCAAGGCAGCTTCAGCCACAACTGGCCGATCTGGGAGCGCGTCGTCGCGCTGTTGAGCTCGCGGCGTATTGATGTGTCCCCAATCGTGGATGGGCCTTTTGGGGCAGTCTGGGAACTCGATCAGTGGGAAGAAGCGTTTGAGAAAATGCACGCCGGCGAGATTGTCAAGGCCGTGCTGAAACCGGTATAGAAAGGCAAACCACGAACCGCGCGTCCGCGAATCGACCGGCGCGTCGGGCAGCGCGTTGTGTTCCGGAGAATCAATCGATGCCGAAGTTGGCTGTATTTCCAAAAGCATTTATCGACGACCTTGTAGTCACCGGCGCGATGTCGTTATCGCGGTGGATTGAGATGGCCGCAACGCTGGACATCGACGGGCTGGAGCTGTATTCAGAAATGCGTGACCTGGCGAGCTCGTGGAACTGGCTTGAGGCACGCAGAATGATCGAGCAGGCCGGCTTGACCATGCCGATGCTCTGCTGTTCACCCGACTTCACACACCCGTCTAAGGTGTTCCGGCGCGATCAGATCGAACGGCAGAAGCGCTGGATTGAAATGACCGCGGCGCTCGGCGGTAGCTTCTGCCGGGTGCTCTCGGGCCAGCGGCGGCCCGCGGTCGCGCGTGACCAGGGTATTGCCTATGCCGCTGAGTCTATTGAAGTGTGCGCCGCCTACGCCGCCGAGCACGGGATCACGCTCATCCTCGAAAACCACTACAAAGACAACTACTGGACCCACCCCGAGTTTGCCCAGCACATGGAAGTGTTCTGCGAACTGGTCGAGCGTATTGAGGCGAAAAACTTTGGAGTTAACTACGACCCCAGCAACACCATCCTGGCCGGGGAAGATCCGCTGGAGCTGCTGGATCGTGTGAAGCACCGCGTGGTCACCATGCACGCCAGCGACCGTTACCTGGCGGAGGGTACGCTGGAGGACCTGCGGCGCGAAGAACAGGCGGAGGGCTACGCCAAGCGCCTGCGGCACGAAGAACAGGCGGAGGGCTACGCCAAGCGCCTGCGGCACGGCGAGATCGGAAAGGGCATGAACAACTATGACGCAATCTTCACCCGCTTGCGTGCGGCCGGCTTCAACGGCTGGATCAGTATAGAAGACGGCGTGGAAGGCATGCAGCAGTTGGAGCGCAGTGTTGCTTTCCTGCGCCGCAAGATCTCCGAACACTGGGTCTGAGCCGGCACGTTGCGCTGCATCGCCCGATCAGCTGCCGGCATTCGAGAGCACTCTGTCTGTGCGCACCGCTTCGGCGGGACAGCGGTCGTGCGGGCTATGTTTCTCCTTGACTTTTCTTTGAACTGGTTCTAGCCTACAGTTAGGCTTGCATTTGATTTCCGCTATCCGAAGAGCTATCACTTTCTTTTTTCTGCGGCCGGAGGAGGACTTCAGCGGTCCGCTCTGCGGCCGGCAAAGGAGGAGACATGATGCGTAGAGTCTTTGTTCTTGCGGTTGGTCTTGTGTTGATGGCTGCTTTCAGCCACGCGGCTGGTCCGCCTGAGGTTGAATGGCCGGGCCCGGACCGGACGATTTCGGTTGTAGTGCCTTTCTCAGCCGGAGGCGGCACCGATCTCATTTTTCGCGAGCTCGTTGATGAGATGAATAAGTATACCGACGCCGAAATCATTGTTGACAACATCGGGGGCGCGGGCAGCGCTACCGGTACGAATGAGGTCCTGGGGTTGCCGGCGGACGGCTACACCGTGCTTGCAAGCGGAGCACACACAGTTACGGCGACTCTGCAGGGACTAACGGAGGGGTATCGCGAATTGGAAGGGATCATTGGGCTCAACTGGGATCCGTTTATCGTCGCCGTGCATCGAGATGCTCCTTGGGAGACCTTTGAGGAACTGCTTGCGGCCGCCGCAGAAGACCCGGAAGCGCTTAGTTTCGGCAACGCCGGTATGGGCGGTGCGACGGGTGTGCTTACCGTGGGTATGAACCTGCATTTCGATGAAGTCTTCAACGTCACGCCGTTTGACGGAGGGGCTGATCTCATCGCCAACTTTCTGGGACAGCACGTGGACATTGGCGTTTTCTCGCAGACCGAGGTAGCTGAGCACATGGGCGAGATGCGCCCATTGATGATCGTCCACCCGGAGCGGAGCACAATTCCCGAGCTCAGCGATGTCCCGACCTACGAAGAGGCGGGATACGCAGATCTGAACGTTCCTTTCGGTTCGTATCGGTCGCTCTCGGTGCGGGCCGGTACGCCGCAAGATCGCAAAGAGATCTTGTCGGATATTGCCACTCAGGCGTTTGAGTCCGATCGATTCCAGGAGTATATGCGGAGACAAGGATTACTGCCGGAGTATTCGCGCCTCGACGGGCTGGATGCGTACTTCGCAGAGCTGGAAAACCTGTTTTATCCAATTCTTGAAGCAGCTGATCTTTTGGCCGACTGACTGGTCCTGCGCCAATGCATAGACCCCGTGTGCGAGCCATGCCGGTGGCGTGGCTCGTTTTTTCGGTTGCCTACTTGTTATTCTCGTTCTCGATTGAGGAGCGCAGAATGCCCGGCGGTGTATGGGACCCCGGAAGCACCGCCCTGCCTAGCGGTGTCGCTGTGGTGATGATCGGCTGTTCTCTGTATCTCTTGCTGAAAGATGTACGCGAATCGGTCCGCTCACGCGGGCATGATGAAAGCCTCGGCAAGAACGGCGACGGATTCATCACCGAGAAATCTCACGATCCTGAGGCCGGAGGCGTGCGGGCCGAACGCAGAATGCTCAGCGCGACCGTTCGACTGATCGCTGTCACGGTGTTGGTCTTACTGGCGTATGTTCTCAGTTTTCGTGCAATCGGATTTGTGATTAGCACCACGGTGATGCTCTTCACGCTTACCTACTTCTATGAGCTCGGCGACGTACGCGTGAATGTCGCCCGGAATTTTGTGCGGTACGGGATCATAGCGACGGTGATAACCGTGGTTCTGTTTCACATCGGCGTAACCGCACTGCAGTGGACACGCTATTTTGGACGCTTGTGGGAGATCGAATTGCTCCGTAGCCGCGCATTCACGGCTCTGCTCGGGTTGCTGTTGTGGTCGGTGCTGTTGTGGCCGGTATTTGTGGTGATGAAACGTAGATTCTCGTTCGGCAAAGGCTCACGAATACCATTGCCCGGCGGTGCGCAACAAGCCGCGGCCGTGACGCGGGCGTCTATTCTTGCAGTGTCCACTACGCTGCTGCTCTATCTTGTGTTTCAGCAGTTGTTCCGCGTTGCCTTACCAACGGGGTTGTTTGGATGATGGAATTGCTCGCCGGTATAGCGCTTATCGCAGATCCCGTCACCATCATGTGGATCGTATTCGGGGTGTGTTTCGGCATTGTGCTCGGTGCTATACCGGGGCTGACCGCAACAATGGGAATAGCGCTCATGCTGCCGTTGGCAATTCGGCTGGCGACTGCAACCGGTATGGCGATGCTTCTGGCCGTTTACAGCGGGGCGATCATTGGGGCTTCGATCCCGGCGATTCTTTTGGGTATCCCGGGAAATCCTAACGCAATTGCGACGGTCTACGACGGGTATCCGCTGACACAGAAGGGCCGCGGCGCGGAGGCGCTTATCGCCGCAACGGTGGCGTCGCTGGTGGGCGGTATCGGGAGCCTGATCCTGCTGGCGTTTTTTGCACCGTTGATTGCGCGTTTTACGCTGCGCTTTGGGCCGGCCGAGCGTGCTGCACTGGCGCTCGTTGGTTTGACGATTATCGCCTCCATTTCGGGTCGCCGCCTTGTTAAAGGCGTGCTGATGGGCGCGTTCGGGCTGTCGCTTGCTTTTCTGGGGCCTGATCGGATTACTCAGACGATGCGGCTGCCGTTGCCTGCGATTACAGCCGGCACGCCGCTTGCTGCTGGTATTCAATTGGTTCCGGCGCTGATCGGGCTTTTCGGTATTTCGCAGGCGCTTTACGATATCGACCGCTTGCGAAGCGGACGTTTGAGCCCACCTCAAGTGAGTTTCCGAGGCTCGTTTCCGAAACCGCGTGTCTTCTTACGCATGTGGCGACTGATGATCGAGAGTCTCGGAATAGGCACATTCATTGGCGCTATTCCGGGCGCCGGAGCCTCGATCGCAGTCTTCTTGAGTTATCAGCGCGCGCAACGGCGTACAGCGTCATCCGACGGGGATACCAGGGCACCCGAGTTGGGCTCCGGAGTCTTAGAGGGTGTAGTGGCGCCGGAAGTTGCCAACAATGCGTGCAAAGGCGGTGCGCTGATCCCGGCGTTGTCGCTGGGGATTCCGGGCGACGCCGCTACAGCAGTTCTGCTTGGTGCGCTTCTGATAAAAGGAGTGGTCCCCGGTCCAACTCTCTTCATTGACGAGTTGCCGTTGGTTTACGCGATCCTGTTTGCCTTACTGCTCGCGAATATCTTTATGGTTGTGTTCCAATTACTCGGCATAAGGGTCTTTCCAAAAGTACTCGCCACGCCGGTGGCCATTCTTTTGCCGCTCATACTCGTGTTTTCGCTGTTGGGCTCGTACGCCGTTGAAGGCCGAGCGATCATGGCAGCGAGTTTCAACATGGGTGTGGCATTATTGCTGGGGATCCTGGGGTTCTTCCTCAAGAAAAATGATTACCCTATCGCGCCGATTGTTCTTGGGCTGATTCTCGGCGACATGCTGGAGCAGAACTTTCGGCGTGCTATGCGGCTTGCGCGCGGTGATTACACCGTCTTCCTGCGCAGTCCCATTGCACTGGCCTTCCTCCTGTTGGCGGTAGCCTCTATCGCGTATGCCGTCTGGAGCTCCAGGCAGGCCGCCGCAGACGAGAAAGAGGGGAGCGGAGAAGATTGAGGCTCGTTTTCTTTGGAACCTCGGGACCGGTGGCCGGCGCCGGTGATTCGAACGTCAGTTTCTTGGTCGATCTGGCGGACAAGAGCGTGCTCGTCGATTGTTCCGGGAATCCGGCGAGCTCACTATCGTCGGCCGGTTGTGATGTGTGTGACCTCGATATCCTCGTCTTGACGCACGCTCACACCGATCACTTATATGGGCTGCCTTCGCTGATCCATGCGGCATGGTTGTCGGGCAGACGGAAGCCGTTACGCATCATCAGCAACGATTCGACACGGCAACGGGCGGAACAGCTTCTGGAGGTGTTTGAACTGCACAGTAAAGCGGATATGTTTGAATACCGGTGGGGTACCCAGGCAGAAGGTACGATTGACGTCTCTGAAGGGGACACGGCTGATGATGCCACGATAGCGTGGTTTCCAGTGCGGCACGGCGTGGCGACTATTGGACTGGCTTTCCGTGACCCGCAGCATAGCGTAGTGTACAGTGGTGATACTGCGCCGCTTTTGGGCGTACAAGAGCAGGCCGCAGGCTGTTCCCTGCTCATTCACGAGTGTTCAGGCCCTGCTGCCGACCAGGATGAGTTGTCTGCGAAGGGGCATACAAGTGCTGCCCAGGCCGGTGCTCTCGCTCAGGCAGCGCCGGCAGAGAGTCTTGCTTTGGTTCATGTGCCGCCCTTGGGGCGTGCAGCGTTACTACGGGAGGCAAGCGCCTGTTTCAGCGGACCGGTGATAATTCCTACAGTGGGACAGTGGATTGTCCCGGGCGCGTTCCCCTGAGCAGTTCTTCAGCCAAGTCGGCAGAGTTCCGGTGTTTCGTGCTCGATGGATTTCAACCGGTAGAGCACGGCCCTGTTGCCCATAACACGGCCGCCCAAAAGCAAAGAGCCGCTTGTGTGCTCGCATGCTATAGATCAAGACCGGGAGCTCACGCATGCGGTAGCGGTACAGCAATGACCGTGCGTACATCCCGAGAAGATGAAAAATGAAGCGCATGAGTAGTAAGTAGAGCGAATCATATGACAACAGACCGCCTGAACCTGCGTCCCATTTTCCTACTCATCGGCGTGCTCACCATGACATTCCTTGCCCGAATGCTGTTGTCGCCGCTTCTGCTGCACGTCAGGGCCTATTACGGCTTCACCCATGCCGAAGGCGGCATGTTGTTTTTCGCAATGTCGGTGGGCTTCAGCCTTAGCATGCTGTTGTCGGGTTTCGTGGCGGAACGGCTCAATCACCGCGGCACCGTCCTTGCCTCTGCGTTCATCGTTGGCGTAGCGCTTGTGCTGCTGGGCCTTGGACCGCCGCGCCCGGTGTTTTACGGTGGGTTGGGGCTCCTCGGTGCCGGCGCCGGCCTCTACGGACCGTCAGGGATCGCGATGTTGACCGATGTCGCAAAGTCTCAGCACTGGGGCAGGGCGCTCGCGCTGCATGAGATTGGACCGATTCTTGGATTCTTCGCGGCGCCCCTGCTCGCGACGATTGCGGTTCGCTACGCCACGTGGCAGGCGCTCTTTTTTCTGGTCGCGGCTTTGAGCTTTGGGGTTGCCGTTCTCTTCCTGCGGTGTGCGGAAGGCGGGCGTTTCCCGGGCGCGCCGCCGAGCCCAAGAAATATCATGCAGATCTGGTCGGTGGGCCGCTTCTGGGTCATAGCACTGTTTTTTGTTCTGGCAGTCGGGCTTGAGGTCGGCGTGTATTCAATGCTGCCCACCTTTCTGGTCGATGAACGCGGATTTTCCGAGGAGGTCACGAACTCGCTTGTTGGAGTCTCACGACTTACCGCTCTGGCTGTGGTGTTCACGGCAGGATGGCTTGCAGATCGTTTTGGGGCGAAGCGCCTTATTGGCGTGGTAGCAATCGGCGCCGGCTTCGCCACGGCGGGAATCGGAGTCGCTCGCGGTCCTCTGCTGCTTGCGTTTGTGCTGTTTCAGCCTATGGTGATCTCGGCGTTCTTTCCGGCCGGCCTTATCGAGCTCTCCCGGGTGGCGCCGGCTCACAGCAGAAACCTTGCAGTGGCTCTGGTCATTCCGGTCGCGAACCTGTTTGGTTCCGGGGTGTTTCCGGCGGTATTGGGCTACCTCGCCGAACGCGGGCTGTTTGCATCCGGATTCGTGCTGGCAGGGCTGCTTATGCCCGCTGCAACACTCCTGCTGCCGCTGCTTCCCGCTAAGCAGCATAACGGCGTAAAGGAAGTGCAGGCTGGCCGTGCCGTTTTGGGTGCACATCGACTTGACCGGAAGGGGAAATCGCTGTAACCTTTAGCCAGATTTTCAGGGCAAGGTGAGCCTCACGGTGTGAGGCAATTCCTGACCGGCGGTTACAGCCCGCGAACCTTTGTCCGAGCACTCTCGGCAGAGGCTGAATCGGTGAAATCCCGATGCCGACGGTATAGTCCGGAGGGGAGAAAATCGCACGATTGCGGTGCCTGCTGTAGCGGCAGAGCGCCTTCCAAGTCGCCGCTTGTCGCCGTTAAACGCGGCGGGAAACGATGACCGGAATCTGATGCGTATCCTTCAGCATGCCCTGAGTCCATGACGGCTCAGGGTTTTTTTATGCCCTGTACTCCGCATTGCCGCGCAGTTGCTGCGGGTGTAGCGGCCCCGCGGCGCATAACGCCGTCCGGCGGCCGCGGTGATGCGTTTAAGCAGGAGCGATTCAATGACCGATAGGCACTTCATGCGGCTGGCAATCGAGCTTGCCGCCGCGGGAATCGGGAACGTATCGCCGAACCCGGCCGTGGGGGCAGTGCTGGTGCGGGACGGTAAGATTATCGGCGAAGGCTATCACGCTCGTTTCGGCGGTCCGCATGCCGAGACCGAGTGTATTCGCGATGCGCGCCGGCGGGGCAACGATGGTCGCGGGGCGACGATGTACTGCACACTCGAGCCGTGCTCGTTTCATTCTCCTGAGAAGCATAATCCACGGTGTACAGACGCGCTTATTGCGGCCGGGGTTTCCCGGCTGGTGGTTGCCGCGCGTGACCCCAATCCGGCTGTCTCCGGCTGCGGTGTCCGCTTGCTTCGTGATGCCGGGGTGCACGTGACTTGCGGTCTAATGGAACAGGAAGTGTTCGAACGAGATGAATCGTATTTCCTTTCGGTCGCTACCGGGCGACCGGCGGTTCACCTCAAATGGGCGCAGTCACTGAACGGGCGCATTGCGCGTGCCGGTGGAGGCAAGACGGCTATCAGCGGGGCAGAGGCACTGCGCCACACGCACGGGATTCGCGCGGCCGTAGACGCCATTATAGTTGGACGCGGCACGCTTGATCTCGACAATCCGGCACTTACGGTCCGCTACCACCACGCGGGCAACAGAGAGCAAGCTCCGTTACGAGTTGCGCTGGACCCCCGGTTGCAAAGCCGTGCTACCGCGCGAATGTTTGATTCGCTCGCACGAAGTATGGTGTTCATCGGCCCCTATGCGCCGCAAGAAGCGCGTGACCGCTTTGAAGACCGTGGTGTTGGTCTCGTCGAGCTGCCGGTAGACGAGAACGGGCGTTTCGCGATCGGTGATGTCCTTGGGGCTTTGTACACTCGGCGGGTGCGGTCGGTACTGGTGGAAGGAGGAGCGGTCACGCACAAGGCGTTCTTTGAATCCGGCCTCTGGGACCGCCTCACGGTCTACGTCGCCCCGATCCTGCTCGACGGCGACGTCGCGGCGGCCGCAACCCATCCGCAGAAGCATTCGGCGACTGTTCTTGAGCGCAGGGTTGTGAGATTGCTTGACGATACCGTCTGTATCAGCGGACTGAATCCGGAAGCCGCCGAGCGCTTACAAGCGCTGCGCTGGGATTATGCCGAACAGGGCGATCACGCGGGCTGCACGCTACCGATACAGGAGGAAACGTATGTTTACGGGTCTGGTGCTTGAGATAGGAATAATCGCACGTGTTATCCGGGGCGGGGGGAAAGCCGAGATCGAGGTCAGTGCTCCGCTGTTGTCGCCACGTTTCTCGGTCGGCGACTCTGTCGCGATTAACGGCGTCTGCCAGACTGTGACCCGCTGCAGCGAACGGAGTTTCAGCGTTGAGGCTCTCGCCGAAACGATGAAGAAAACTACGCTCGGAAAGCTTACCCAGGGGGCACGGGTCAATCTTGAACCGGCGGTCGCTGCAGCCACACCGCTTGGGGGGCATTTCGTTCAAGGGCATGTGAGCGGTACCGGGACGGTGACCTCAGTTTGCCGCGACCGGGAGAACGTCTATTTCACGGTCACTGTACCGGCGGACCTCATGCCGTACTGCGTGGCCGAAGGGTCCATTGCGATCGACGGCGTAAGCCTGACGATAGCTCGGCTCGCAGGCAGAGCGGTAACAATCAACGTCATCCCTCACACCTGGGAAGCGACGGTTCTCGCCGACCGCGCTGTCGGGGATTCTGTCAATCTCGAGACAGATATCATTGCGCGCTACGTTGAGCGCTTTCTCGCGGTACGCGCAGAGCACTCCGGCGTGAGAAGCGAACAGCTGACCGCATGGGGATATCAGTAGAGCTATGGCGAAGGGAGGAATGTCAGCTGTGAACGATATGCAGAAGCGGCTCGCACGTGTTGAGCGCGCTATCCGTGATCTTCAAGCCGGAAGAGTCGTGATCGTGACCGACGACAAGGACCGCGAGAACGAAGGGGACTTCATCGCACTTGCCGACCGCATAACCGGCGAGACTGTCAACCTGATCATTAGCGAAGGACGGGGTCTGCTGTGTCAGGCAATCACTGCCGAATGTGCTGCGGCAATGCGGCTTGCGCCCATGCAGGAGCACAATACGGCGCTACACGCAACCGCTTTCACGGTAAGCGTCGACGCGGTGGCCGGATGCACAACCGGCATCTCGGCCTTTGACCGAGCGATCACGATCAGAACCCTCGCCGACCCGAGCACCAAACCCGAGGAGCTTGCACGCCCGGGTCACATCTTCCCGCTTGTGGCTGACTCCGGCGGGCTTGCCTGCCGGCGCGGGCACACCGAGGCGGCGATAGCGCTTGCCGAGCTCTGTGCCGCCGAACCGAGTGCAGTGCTATGCGAGATCCTTGATGAGGATGGCCGTATGGCTCGCGGTGGACGGCTCCGCGCGCTCGCCGATAGGCTGGGGGTGGCGGAAATATCGATACAGGATATCGTAGACTACGAGTCCTATCGCCACGGCGGACAGCCGGTCGCGGAGGCGGCGCGTGCGATGCTGCCTACGAGGTTCGGCCGCTTTCAGATCCGAGTCTTCACCGACAATACAGGAATAGAACACGAGCCGTTCGTCATGATCCCGCAACACTACCTCCAGCGCCTGGATACCCGCGCCGCACAGGGTAACAACGGCAAGGCGGTGCAGAAGGAGGACCCTGACGGCACGGATAGTCACGTTCCGCTGGTACGTATCCACAGCGAGTGTCTAACCGGTGAGTGCCTTTCAAGCCTTCGCTGTGACTGCCGCCCGCAGCTTGAGGCGGCGCTCGAGCGGGTACAGCAGGAAGGGGGCGTGGTCGTCTATCTGCGCCAGGAAGGCCGCGGCATAGGACTCACGGACAAGATTCGCGCCTACGCGCTCCAGGATGCGGGGTTAGACACCTACGAGGCTAATACCGCACTTGGGCTGCCTCCCGATGCGCGCAGTTACGAGGCTGCGGCAGAGATTCTCAAATCTCTTGGACTGCGACGAGTGCGAGTTCTCAGCAACAACCCGGATAAAATCGCGGCGCTTGAGCACAGAGGCATCGCGGTCGTTAAACGCATTCCGCTTGTAGTGGAGACCACTCCGGAGAACCGCGAATATATCCAAACCAAACAGCTCAGATTCAAACAGCTTATGGAGGCACGTGATGGATATTCAGGAAATTAACGGAATGCTCGATGCAAAGGAGATACGTGTTGCGATCGTCGTCGCTCGCTTCAACTCGCTCGTCGCTGAGCAGCTTGTCACGGGGGCGCTCGATTGTCTTACAAGGCACGGCAGCGCGGAAGCCGACATAACTCTAATCCGGGTACCGGGTGCGTTCGAAATTCCGTTCGCCGCGAAAAAGGCGGCCGAAGCGGGAAGCTACGACGCGGTCATCTGCTTGGGCGCCGTTATCCGCGGCTCGACTCCGCACTTTGACTACGTTGCGGCCGAATCGGCTAAAGGAGTTGCCCAGACCTCACTATCAAGCGGCGTGCCGGTCATCAACGGTATCATTACTACCAACGACATTGAGCAGGCGCTTGAACGCGCCGGCACCAAAGCCGGCAACAAGGGTTGGGACGCGGCCCTCGCAGCCATCGAGATGGTCAGTGTAAACAGGCAGATCAGCCGAGTGCGGTGAGCCTGCGCGTAACCGTCAGCCCCGACGAGCCCGGTTGTAACCAACTGTACCCGCCGCAGTTCTGCGCTTTGATACAAAGCGGCCTCTTTCGGAAAGAGGCAGACTTTGTGATAATCGGGACTATACCGGAGAATGGAAGACTCGCTGTTATCGCTGGTGATGCCGCCGGAGTGCATTGATCCGGACATGGCCGCATTTCGGCAGTCGTCACCGAGAATTAGAGCTTAGAGGCCGACCTTGTAATCACCGGTATGGGCGTACGCCCCAATACCGCGCGCGCTAAGGAACCCGGGATCGAGCTTGGCGGTTCCGGCTCAATTCACGTGAACAAGAGACTTGAGACTTCCATGCCGGATATGTGGGCGACCGGCGACTGTGCCGAGTCGTATCAGCCGGTGAGTGAAAAAAGGCAGAATGTCATGGACCTGCACGTGTCATATGCTCCCCCTGTTTTCCCCTGTTTCCGACCCGCTGCAGATTGCGGCCCGCAAATCGGCGTGATAGCGGATCGGTTACGTTGAAGGCTAACGGGAACTGCCGCGCGAATCGAAGCAGCTGAATGCCTACGCGTTTTTCGGTATCTATTTCCGGAATCTGTCGATGTGGAGCGTCAACAAGTGTCTCCGGGTTCTGCGTATTCGGACGACACAGGTGATAGAATCTACCCGGGAGGACCCTGATGATTTCACGCATTCCTCTTACGGGGAAACAGCTCGGAACATTGAACCTGCGCCCGGACATTTGCAAGAAATCCGGCGCACAGATCGTCGGCAAAGAGCTTGTCGGCGCCGAGGCGCACCTGAAAACGGTGAAAACGGAGCTCGAAAGGTGGCTCAAGAGCTCCGGCCAAGTCACCTTGGAAATGGACTTGCGTCCGATAATTGAACAGATAGACCAGGCTGTAAGATAATCGCGCCTTCTCGAGACGACGCAGTCACGAGACGGCCAGTACTAACGCTCCTGTGCCGCCTCCTTGATTGAGCCGCACCAACGCCTCGTTTGCATTCTCAAGCGGTAAGGTGGACACCTGTGGCTTTATGGGAATGCCGGCCGCGACCTTGAGGAACTCAGCCACGTCGCGGCGGGTTAGGTTCGCGACGGACTTGATCTCCTTTTCCTGCCAGAGTTGGCTTGCATAGTCGAGCTGCAGCAGCGCTTCTTTGTCGATTGAATCGTTCTTGCCGATTGCGTTGATTACAAGCCGCCCGCCCGGAGCAAGGGACTCTAGTGCGACGAGTACCGGCACCCACGCGGGCGTGGTGTCGATAACCGCATCAAGCGCCTGCGGCGGCCGCTGGGAGAAGTCGCCGGCCCATTCTGCGCCCAGATCGAGCGCAAGCTGCCGGGCTGCTCGGCTGCGCGCGAATACGTAAAACGACGAGTGCGGATACAGATGCCGTGCGGTCTGCAGCACAATGTGCGCGCTCGCACCAAACCCGGAAAAGCCCAGCCGCCCGCCGTCCGAGAGCTGCGTTAGCCGCAGCGCCCGATAGCCCACCGCGCCGGCGCACAACAGCGGCGCAGCCTCCGAGTCCGAGAGCGTATGCGGAATCGGATGGACAAACGCGGCTCGCGCTACCATCAGCTCGGCGTACCCTCCATCCAGATCGCGACCGGTTGCGCGAAACTCCTCGCAGAGGTTCTCGCTGTCGCCCAGGCAGTAAGCACAACCGCCGCAAGCTGAACCAATCCAGGCCACCCCAACCCGGTCACCGAGTGCCGGTCCGACAGTGTCCTTACCCAGTGCAGCCACACGGCCGACAACTTGGTGCCCGGGAACCACCGGCAGTTGCGGCGGGGGCGTGCGCCCCTCGATCTCATCGATCTCGGTATGGCAAACACCGCACACTGAGACACGAATCAGCACTTGTCCCGGACCGGGGTCCGGATTCGGCCGAACGGCCGCAGTCAGTGGTGCCGAATCCTCCGAAAGAGCGGTGATTCTGGTCATCGTCATGCATCGCATCGCAGTTCGCTGTACTCCTCCCGTTTCATGGTACGCATGGTTGCCGTCTCCGTCCACACTACCAAGATCCCGCTTTGGATACCCGTTTCGTTTGTGCTGCCATCTCTCCCTATGTCCGGTGGCCGGGAAGCGGCAGATCTGCGGCGATACCCGCTCAAGAGTAGGTGAGCCTGCGCCACAAGAGCTCCGCCGGCCCGTAGCGGAAGTAGCGCACCCATATGTTGCTGAGAATTAGCTGAACGCTGAAAATGACGAGCGTGAGCAGCAGACCCGGCGCCGGGGTAATTCGGCCGAAGAGACCGAACCCGTAACCGTAGAAGAGCGTGGTGCAGATTACCGACTGCAGAAGGTAGTTGCTCAAGGCTGTACGACCCACAGCCGCAAACGGAGCGAGCGCCTTATACCCCCACGAGCTGCGTGTCAGGAGAACGATTGCCGAGACATAGGTCAGCGAGAGTGCGGGAGCTCCGGCGAATGCCCCAACGGCCCGGAAAACGGCGGGCCAGGATTGGGAAAGAGGATCCCCCGCCCAGCGACCATATACGAAGAGAAGGCTGCCGAGAACACCAATAGGCGCGCAGCGAACCAGTAGCTTGCGCCACCAAAGGACATGACTGTCCTGGTCCTGCAGCAAACGCAGCTTGCCGATGTACAACCCCGTCAGAAACATCCCGAGAATCAAGAACAAGCTGGACATGAGGAACCCGCCGGCAAACTCCATCACGAAGTCGAGAACGCGTTGCCCGGTCACTTCGAGAAAGCTCCCGCTGCGGTATACCTCTAGCGCTCGCTCGTACAGTTCGGCAAACCACGCCTGCTGCTGCGCGGCGGCACTCTCAATGCCGACGGCCGTTTCGGAAGTCGCGCGCCTGTATGCCGACATCCCCACGATTCCCGCGGTCGCTACAATAGGGAGCAGCAACACCGCGACGACCCAGCGCTGCAACTGCCGCGGTGGCGAATTTCGAAACAAGAGCAGCATGAACCCGATCAACGCGAAATAGACGAGGACGTCGTGCGCCCAAAAAAAGACGGTGTGCACCAGCCCGATGAGCAGCAGACTTGCCATCCTCCGTACCAAGAGCCGCGTCTGGTCCGCACCCTGCAAAACAGCCCGCTCGATAAGCATCGCCACCCCTACGCCGAACAGCAGCGAGAACATTGTTATGAACTTACCTTCGGCGAAGAACCAAATCCCGATTTCGATGACTCGATCAGCGCGTGTAGCCGAAAGCGCGATCCCGGCCGCCTCATGGTAAAACGGCCAAGCGAAATACATCATGTTCACCACAAGAATGCCGAAGATCGCTACCCCCCGAATCACATCGATTACCGCGATGCGCTCACCGGGCAGGGTAGGATATGCTTGCCACTGATCGGGCGCGAGCGACGGATCTCGATTACCTCGCCCCAAAACCGAGATCAACTGTTGCCTCCGCGGCGCACGTAAACACCAGACTCGTCCGCCGTGTACAGTTTGTCCCGCGTTCTGTCGTTGACCGGTTCACGCGTCTGCAGATGGATGGGGCGATCCCACAAGTGATGTACGAGCTCGAGCGTCTTACGCGCGTACTCCTCATGCAGCGGCAGCCCTTCGTACGCGTGCTCCATATACAGCTGCAGACTGTTGCGGTAGTTTCCGTCCGTAATCAGGATGCGCGGTATGCCGGAGTTCATAAGGCTGTGCACCAAGATCTGTTTGACCCGTTTCCACCCCGTCTCTTCTACCACGACCTCATAGTACGACGGGTGTTCGTGCTCCAAATACAGATACAGATCGAGATCCTGTACCACTTCACGCGTGAGGAACTCATCGACGAAGAACCAGTCCATATGGGTGCGGCGGACTTCGAAAAGCTTCTCCCGGCCCTTGCCGAGCCCAGTGTCCCATTCCTCCCGCGTTCGCGCGTCGGTGGTTTCTTCGTACTCAGGCCCGAACCGCCCGAGGTTCCAGCGGCGCTCTACATCTTTGAAGATTGCATGTCCCAGCAGATACGGATTGAGGCTGCGCGGGTTGTGGGCTTTAACGCGTGCATTGTAGAGGTTGAAGTACCCGTGTTCTTCGGCGCTGAGAAACTTCTCCTGGAACAGCCTCTGTACGATCTGTTCGTGCCAGTAGGTCGCCCAACCTTCGTTCATGATCTTGGTTTGCCGGTAGGGAAGAAAATACTGGGCCTGATTCTTGATAACCGACAGCACATCCTTCTCCCATTCGGCAAGTGGACGTGGTGAGTGCCCGATAATGTAACCTAAAAGATCCGGCGTCGGCTCCGGTGGAGTCCTTTTCTGCAGCGCTCGTTTCTCCTCGCGGGTCGCCTTGGGACGCTCGGGAAGCACATCGTTGTAAGGACCGCGGGACGGGAGCTGCCGGTCCCACCCGTAGAGTCGGTCTCTGACGCTCGCTTCGTTCTGCCGGTGCAGATGTTCGGTTGGGTCGATATTCCATTGGATCGCCATCCCTGCATCAATCAGGCGCTCTACCGCATCGATGCCGTAGTCTTCCTCATAGGCACGGAATCGTTCAGCGGCCGCTGCTGCACTCGTAATCATGTCTCTTCTGCTGTTGCGGAAATGGCGGCTGTTCTTCATGAAGTCGTTGTGCGCATAAACGTGCGCCATCACCAGAACCTGAATCGGGAATGGATTCGTATCAATCAGGTAGGCGCGGCACGGGTCGGAGTTGAATACGACTTCGTAGGGAACCGCGTACCCGTGTTCGAATTTTGTTCGCTCAATCTCGTAGTCGCGACCGAAGCTCCAGTGCGAGAAGTTTACCGGCAGGCGGTACGCCATGATCTCGAGCATCTTCTGTGCCGGGACAACATCGAACTCTTGCGGCATGAACTCGAGACCAAACTCGGCGGCTATTTCGCGGATGAGTTGGTCGGCGTCGTTTAGTCGTTTCAGATCGGTTCCTTGCATGGCGGCGCTCCCTTGAACACATCCCGGCCGCTACGGTCAGGGAAGGTCACCCCGGTCCGGCTTGAGGAAGGTTCGGAGTGCGGGGTAGAGATCGTCTCTCGATCGCAGCACTACTCCCAGTATCGGGGTCTCGTTGTACTTGCCCTCGTAATGGAGGAACCCGTTATCTTGTACTGCGCCCAGTCCCAGCCCCTCTTCCAGGGCTTTCATCAGCACGCTTGCGGAGTACTCTGTTTGTATTTCTCCGTATCCTAGTGCCGCCGGTTGTCTGCCGAGAACGGCTTTCGTCGCTTCCACCGTCCGATAGGGGTCCCAGTCCTCTCCATCGGAGAAGTGAAAGGGGTAGACGTTCCAGTGACTCGTGGAGTACTCGGTGTCGATAAGCTCGGCGGTCAGTTCGTACGCCGAGGCGCACTTGGTACCGCCGGACTCACCCTTGTGGAAAAACTCGTGCTCGTTGACGAGCTTTGCCTCGGTTGTATGCGATATGAACCGAATCTCCACCTTTCGGTATATTGTTTTCAAGAACGAGAGCATCCAAAAGTAGAAGGAACGTGCAAAGTACTTCTTCATAGTTCCCATGCTTCCCGAAACGTCCATCATCGCGAGGATAACCGCATTTGACTGGTACTCTACGTCCTCGGTGATAGTGCGGAATCGTAGGTCATCGCTTTCCAGCAGGTATTCAGGCTCATCGGATACCGGAGGGAGAACTGTGCCGGACTCGAGCAGTCGCAGCGCTGCCGTTGAGTCACCTTGCGTGGCTGCCAGCGCTCGCCTGCAGTCCTGCTCCGAGCGCCCTGTCTGGTCCATCAGAACCGCTACGAGCGTCTCGGTGCGCCGGATTGCCTCCTTGATCGAGCGCTTCTTGTCCAGGCGCGGTCTGATACCGGTGCGTTCTACGCTGTCAAAGGTCCATCCTTTCGGGATAACGGTTTCGCGGACCTGCTTACGGCGGAGATTGGGCAATCCCAAGTCGTCGAGCATCATCTCGATGATCTCTTCGATGTCTATCTCGGTTTCCAGGTAATCGGTTCCGGGCTCACCTCCCGGCTTTCCTCCCTGGCTTTGGCCTTGCTTCGGGCGCCTCCCAATCACCTTACCGCGCTGCGATTCACCGCTGCCGAATCCTCCGCCTTCGCCACCCGTGCGGCCGTGAATGAACTGGTAACTCTTAACGCCCTTGATCGGTACTTTTACAATCTGATTCTCTTTACGGGTAATGATCGCCTCATCACCCACAATGTCGGGGAGGTTCTGCCGAATCGCTTCTTTAACCTTGTGTCGGTGACGAGCCGCATCGGTTTTACCGCGGGGGGCGGAGCTGTAGTCGGGCTGTACAACGGCCATACGTGATCACTCCTCTTTGCGAAGCATTTCTCCGACAAAGTCCATAAGAGCCTGGGCGCACACCGGGCAGTAGCCCTTTTCCTCGAGTTTCGCCAGAGCGTCCCTCTTACGCTCGACGGTTTCCGGATCACGGCGTGACTTATCGACCAATGTGAGCGAGACCAGGTTCTTCAGATCGGCAACTAGTTTCTTCTCGATCGCTTCTTGCAACGGCGCGTAGCTGCGGAAATCGAAATCCTCCTCGCGGTCCATGGCATCGGACTTGAACACGAACAGACCTTGCCGGAACTCGCTCTTCGCGCCTTCCGAGATTCCGATTGTCTCCTCGATTGATCGCATGAGGCGCTCATCCGGCTCGTACTCGTCGCGGGTGACCGGATCCACAAGCTTGCGCTTCATGCAATAAGCTGTGGCATTACGCATGTAGTTCTCGAATAGCGCCTGAGCCTGATCCTCATAGGCGTACAGGAACGCCTTGTTGAGTTCCTTCCGTGCCCGGTCTCGAAACTCGGCAAGCACGCTTCCCTTCTCAGCCATCAACAGAGAGTGGTAGCAGGAACGTTGTTCATCAGAGAATCCGATGTGGTGCTCAAACTGGTGGTTGAGCGCTCGGATTACGTCCACCGGATTTACGCAGCCCTGACCGCCTTCGGCCGATCCCAAGGCAATGTTCAGAGCGTTCATGATGAACCGCGGACTGATTCCGTGCATGCCTTCGCCCTTCTCTTTGCCTTCGACCCAGAGTTTCCGCGGGTCAACCGGGTCCTTCTCCTTCTCCATGATCGCTTCACCGTTGTAATACTTTGCCTTCTTCAAGAGATCCGGGCAGGCGGGAGTTTCCACCAGACGAGTGAGAACTCCGAACAGCGCCGCCATATCGAGGGCGAGCGGCGCGATGTGTACCTTGTCGCGGAACTCGCTTCTGTCGATTAGCTTTCGATAGATAGCTTTCTCATCGCGGACTCGAAGATTGTACGGTACGTAAATTGGGTACATCCGGTCGTGCAGCGCTTCGTTTTCTTTGTTCGCCTTGAACTTTTCAAACTCCGTCTCGTTCGTGTGGCTAAGCAGCACCGTGTCTATGTACATCTGCGGGAAGCCGGGGGCTTTGATCAGCTGTTCCTGCGCAACGGTAATGAGGACGTAGTGGAACTTGATGTCGCACTTGAGAATCTCGATATACTCTATGAGCCCTCGATTGGCGATCTGCAGTTCGCCGTCGAACTTGTACCCGTAGGGATGGCCCTCTCCGAATCGGGTGATCTTTCCGAGATCCACATGACCGATCAGCTCAGAGATGTCTTGGTTCTTGGGGTCGGAGGGCTGGAATGTACCAACCCCTACTCTCGCACGTTCGGAGAGTTGAATGCGCTCCACCGGAAACTCTTCCCACTTGAAGTTGCCGTTGTGATCCCGATAGTGCTCGTCGGTGGTTAGCCGATGCTTGCAGACTGGGCACAGGTCTCCCTCGATTCGAATGCCGAGCAGATCCTCGAAGCGGCTGCGCTGGGAGCGGGGAATCAGGTGCAACGGCTCTTCGTGTACCGGACAGTCCCTGATTGCGTACATCGGCGTCTGGTACTGTTCCAGACCGCGCCGCAGCAGCGTTGCGATTGTAGACTTGCCCGAGGAAACCGGCCCGACGAGGATGAGAATTCGTTTTCCGGTCTCGGTGCGGTTCGCACCGGCCCGTAGGAACCGCAACAGATCATGCAGCACCTCTTCTATCCCGAATATCTCTTTTCGAAAGAAATTGTATCGCACCATATCTTCGTAGTGCGGTAGCTTCTCGTTGTCGGGTATCGGCTCCGTGCCCTCTTGTATGATCATGTCATAAATGCGCGCCGGAGCAGTCTGCGCGATTCTGGGATTTTCATGGACTAGTCCCATGTAATCCTTCATGGTTCCTTCCCATCGCGAACCCTCTTCGCCCCTGGATTCGCGGATGAGAGAATCTAGAAAATTGGAGAAGTCTTTGTGCTCAGATGCCATACTTCCTCCCTCTATTCGTAATGATTGGATCGCGGCTGAAGCGCGGCGCTGTCGCCCGAGTGCGGCATTATCGGTAGTAGTAAGGGAAGATCTATCGGCCTGGTGCTGCAGCTTTCTTGCGATTAAACTCTATTACGCCTGCTCTTCACTGAACTCTGTGGTGATCAAGGCGGCACCGACTGCTTAAGCCGCTCGTCCGTAATGTTTCAAATTTACTCCTTTGCGCGTAAGGTTTACAAGTCTTTCGAGAGTTCTGTTGCTTTCCGCCGCTTCATTTGGTACAAACATAGCGACCGGCCAAAGGACTCGGCCTATCGCTCTGCGCACTCTCCGGAGGCGAGAAAGCTCTGTATCGCTGCAAGGAAGTGAGCTCCGTAAGATTCCAGCTTGCGTTCGCCGACGCCGTGGCAGCGCAGAAACGCCGCAGGGGTGGAGGGGCGGTTCATCGCCATCACTTTCAGGCTCTTGTCGCTAAACACCACGTACGGTGGAACCCCGCGCTCGGCAGCAACGCGCTTTCGGACCGAACGCAGGCACTGAAAAAGCGCGGCTTGATCAGCGCGGTGCAGGGTGGGCGCCGCTGCGGCGCCGGCGTTAGCCAAGCGTTCGGCACTGTGCTGTTCCGTGCGTGCGACCTGCGACCCCGCCGGCGCGTGACGCGCGGCGCTTAAGGCCCCGTCTGCGCCGGCCGCGCTGGGCCGGCGCCGCGCGGAAACAAAACGCTCGTTTCCGCGCATAAGCCGCCGGGCTTGCGGGGATAGTTGTAAGCCCGCCGGGCGCCCGTTTGTGCCGATACGCCGCGTGAGATAGGCGGCAGCCTCTAGGTCTTGAGCAAGTGAGAGCCACCACGAGCGATCGTGGTCGCTGCCGACTCCAAAGGTTGGAAGCTTATCGTGTCCGCGCTCCAGCACCCGCTCGGTTACAGCGCCGGTAACAACATCGACTAAGTGGTGAGCACCAAAAACTTCGCCGGTTCGTGCCGCCGCCGAGAGTAGTTTCTGTGCGGGTACGGTCAGGTCTTCGGTATCTACTTCGCCGTTGCACACGTCGCAGCCACCGCAGTTGCCGGAATGCTCCTCATTGAAGTGAGCCAGGAGTAGCTGGCGCCTGCAGACCCCTGAGCCCACATATGCAAGCACTTCGCGCAGGCGTTTCTCGGCTCCCGCACGTTCCGCTTCTACGGTCATGTGAGCGATGTGGCGACGGATGATCGCGATGTCCTGCGGGCCCCACAGCAGCAAGGCGTCGGCCGGCTCGCCGTCGCGCCCCGCGCGGCCGGTTTCCTGATAATACCCCTCCAAACTGCGCGGTAGGTCGCCGTGTAGGATCCAGCGCACATTTGACTTATCGATGCCCATCCCGAAAGCTATCGTGGCCACAACTACCTGCACCTCGTCACGCACGAACGCTTCTTGTACCCGGTTGCGCAGCTCGTCGTCCAGCCCGGCGTGATAGGCCAACGCCGAGACACCGTGACGCCTGAGGATCTCGGCGGTCTGTTCGCTGGACTTGCGAGTTGAACGATACACGATACCGGGATCGCCCGGACGCTCGCAGACGAACTGTAGGACTTGCTCCGCCGGCGAGTGCTTTCGCGCTACTCGATACAGCAATTCCGGGCGATCGAAGCTCGCACGCACCACTACGGGGTCATGGAGCCCGAGTTGCGTAACGATGTCGCGCTGCACCTCTTGGGTGGCGGTTGCCGTAAACGCTGCGATCGGCGCTTGAGGAAACTCGGTGCGCAGGTTCAAAAGTGTACGATAGTCGGGTCTAAACTCGTGGCCCCATTCCGACACGCAGTGCGCCTCGTCCACGGCAAATGCGCCGGCGCCGTAGGAACGCAGCGCAGCTCGAAACTCCGGCGCTGCGAGCCGCTCAGGCGAGACATACAGCAGTTTGATCGCCCCGGCTGAAAGCTGGGCGCGAACCTCACGCGCTGCGTCGGGGTTGAGGCTGCTGTTCAAATACGCTGCGGCAAGACCGTTCTCGCGCGCGGCGTCGACCTGGTCCTTCATCAGCGCAATCAAAGGGCTCACCACAACGGTCAACCCCGGGCGAATCAGCGCCGGAAACTGGTAACACAACGACTTCCCCCCGCCGGTAGGCAGCGCAGCGAATACATCGCGCCCCGCGAGAAAAGCTGTGATTATCTGCTCTTGATTGGGACGAAATGCCGTGAACCCAAACGAGCTTTTCAGTGTTTTCAAGAGGGTCGGGTCGGTCTTGCTGTTCGCGCCTCGCTGCATAGCGCCGCCAGTATGGGCTTCGGTGCCGAAGCTTTCAAGGGTTTGCTGTTAGGTCCTGGTAATTTCTCCCTGAACAGATAACCGAAAGTCTGCATACCGGGGCGGGCGCATGCCGCCGGCCGGCGTCGCGCCGAGGGGAGATCAACACCGCCGAGGCAAACCAAGGCGGCTCTGCGCTGCCAAGCTCCACAGAGAAGTATCCGTCGTGTTCGACGCTGAGGCCCGCCCCCACGTCTTTACTGTGGTGTCGTCGTTTCTGGGTCTCTCGGTTGCTGTAGTCATATTCCCGGACACTCGTGTACACTCGAGACCGGGGGACTTATGGAGATACGATTCATCCGCTTCGGTGAGATAGAGGTCGACGGAACGCGCTACAACG
>PWQX01000176.1 GCA_003556605.1 Spirochaetaceae bacterium | reverse complement strand
GCCACCCCTCAGACAGATCCGTCGGCGCAAACCGGGGGACGGTAACCGCGGTGTTCCGCCGCCGCACCCGGCCGTGGGCATCGGCGGCATAGAAGCCGAAGCGGAGAGACCAGCCGGCAGCGTGCTTCAGGCACCCGCGGCGGCGGATCGACCGCTACCGCGGGATAGGTGCAACGATGACGGCACCCCGTGTGAAGCTGCTGGGCTCGAGATCCATCGCAGCACGGTCAGCCGGGTCACCTGCAAGAACAGCACAGCCATTGAGAACAACTGCCTTATCACCGCGCGCGAAGCTAACGTACTATACCAACGCTTACTGGACGGGACGCATAATCTCGATCCGAATGAGTGTAATGTGCAGCATGTGGGGCAGCTTTTCGTTGACAGTATTGGTACGACTAAGGTAGCTTTGCATGTTGCAGCCACCCGCGCCGGAGCCGGAAGAACGGTGCTGCGCTATTCGCTATTCGCTAGAAGGTAGGAGGGTGATCAGGCAGAACAGATGACACCAGTATTGCTATGCATTGTACAGTTTGATTGGCGTGCGAGTATTGTGCCATCCGAATGATAGTCATTGCCTCCAGAGGCTTTGAACTCCACATTACAAGGGAGCGAGCGAAATATGAAGTTTAAGGTGCCTCATGTGTATGCTTTGTTGTTCATAGTCATCATTATCGCAGCAATACTGACCTATATTGTTCCGGCTGGTGAATACGAACGCTTCGTCGATGAAGAAACAGGAAGGACTTTGGTAGACCCGGCTTCCTTCGAGTTTGTTGACCCGGAACCGGTCGGCTTCTTAGACATTTTTGAAGCAGTCCAGTTGGGCATGATTGATGCCGCGAATATTGTGTTCTTCATATTCATAATCGGTGGTGCGTTCGGGATCATCGCCGCAACAGGAGCGATTGATGCCGGGCTTGGCGCAGCGGTAAAAAAACTATCAGGAAAAGATAAGATCCTACTAATCGCAATCGTCATACTGTTTTCTATCGGCGGCGGAACCTTCGGTATGGCGGAGGAAACGCTCGTGTTCATACCAATCGGGGTGATGCTGGCCAAAAGACTGGGCTACGATGCCATGGTCGGTCTTGCCATCGTCTCGCTTGGCGCGAGAGTCGGTTTTGGTGCCGGCCTCTTGAACCCGTTTAACGTTGGTGTTGCGCACGGAATCGCTGAGCTTCCGCTCTTTTCCGGCCTGCAGTTCCGACTGTTCTGGTATGCCGTTATCTTGATCGCTACTATCGTCTTCATCCTGAGGTATGCTGCGAAAGTCAAAGCAGATCCTTCGAAAAGCTATCTTGCGGGTATGGATAACGATAATGATTACGAGGTAGACGAAACCAAGATTCCCGATTTCACGAGAACACACGCCGCCGTTCTCGGGGCCGTTGTGGTTGGGTTCATCATCCTAATCTACGGAGTGTTCTCACTTGGGTGGTACATTAATGAACTCGCGGCCATCTTCCTCGCAATAGGAGTCATCGCGGGCCTGATCGGCAAATTGGGGATAAATGGAACGGCCAAGAGTTTCGTCACGGGCGCCCGTGATATAACCTTCGGGGCCCTCATCGTAGGTCTTGCGAGAGGCATACTCATTGTTATGGAACAGGGTCTTATCATTGACACCATCATTTTCGCCGGAGGTACGTGGCTCGGGTACTTCCCCGGCGTAATCGCGGCAAACGGCATGCTGGTGTTCCAAACGCTCCTCAATATCCTCATACCGTCCGGTAGCGGCCAGGCTGCGGCGACCATGCCAATCATGGCGCCGATCTCCGACTTAGCAGGCATTACCCGGCAGACTGCCGTGTTGGCTTATCACTATGGAGACAGCATCACAAACTTGATCTCTCCGACAGTTGGTACATTGATGGCAGGTCTTGCGATCGCGAATGTCCCGTTTGCCCGTTATGCCAGATGGGTATTTCCGTTGGTGTTGATCTGGTTAATCATTGGGATGGCGGCAGTGACTACAGCGGTTTTTATCGGGTATGGACCGTTCTAGCGGTTAGGCAGTAGTACCGGCCGACGGCGGAACGTACACGCTGTGCGTCCTTTGCCTCGTGCAGACATTTGTACCGGATAGGAGGCGACTGCCTGTATCCTCCTATCCGGTTGTCTTGTGAGCACCACGAGAGTCTTCTCATGTAAGCTTCGAGAGCCCCCATCTCGGCCGTCCCGTACCAACACCAAACAACGACCGCAACCCGCAGACCATAAGCGCTCAAGGCGCTACTCGTATGCTCCCTTGCGAATAAGGCTTCCGCCCCTCATCACGAGATTTCCCATTGCAATCACCGCAGTTATCTCAAGATTCTCAGATAGAATCACGATATCGGCGTCTTTTCCGGGAGCAACAACGCCTTTTCGGTTCAAGCGCAGAACTTCAGCAGGATTCTTGGTGCCTACCGCAATTGCGGTATCAAGAGGCAATCCATCCTGAAGCACTGCCTCGCGTATTTCTCTGAAGACCGAGCTCGGAAGACCCATCTCCAGTTGAATAAGATTTCCGCTCTCATCGTAATCGGGAAGAGAACCATTGCCATCTGAGGTCATGGTTATGTGTTCGAGGGGGACACCGGCCTCCATGAGCTCTCTTATCGCTATGGAGGGCTTTATCTCATACTGCGGAAAATACGGATACGAGCTCGCGGTTAAGTCCACCCATCCCCTCTTGCCATACTCTTTTGCATCGTCGAAGATGTAGTTGTTCCTGTTGCAATGCGTCGGGAAGAACTGCCGGTAACTGAGCTCACTTCCTGAGACAGCTTCATGTATCGGTCTGAAGGGATCTGCTGCATCTCCCAAGTGTATGTTTACGATACCTGCCTTTCCGCCCAGCATGCCGCCCACTCTGGCCTCTTCGGCTATTCGTATTAGCTCGTGTTTGCTGGGAACAGAACTCCTGTGGTCAGAAAGGGCAATCTCACCTACACCAACAACCTCTTCAATCAATGCGATATCCCTGCCGACTTCACCGGTTATGGTTGGAGGGGGAACCTGATACGAGCCGGTGTATATCCATGCACTGACACCTTGAGCTTTGAGGGCTTTGGCCTTCATGAGAACAGACTCCACAGTTCGCGTGAATCCGTCGGTTCCCAGACAGCCTACAACCGAAGTCACCCCGCCCTCTATCATGTGGGAGAGTTTCATTTCAGGTGTCCGCGAAGCGGGGCCGCCTTCACCTCCGCCGCCGGCGATGTGCACATGCGCATCTATCAATCCGGGTATTACCGGGGCACCCTCTGCGTCGACAACTTCACCGCCGACGCCGCTCGGCAGCGAAAGGCTTTGGCCCACCGCAGCGATGGTGCCCGCTACAACCAGTATGTCGGTCAATCCCACATGCTCCGGCGCGAAAAGATCTCCGTGCTTTATGAGCAACCACATAGAGTCCTCCCTCAGCGCGACAGGATACGCTTTCCCAAAGCCGACAAGACGAAGTGCCGCAGCCGTTTAACCTCTCTGCTTCCGGCCGGAACATACCCGGAAACGTCAAAGCCTCGCAGAAGTCCTGAAAGCGCGACCAGTTCCAGCGCCAGATGCACTTCCCGGTTGCTCAGCCCATCCCTGCCGTTGTCGGCACACCGCGGGTCGAAACGGACATACAGCCCTCGGGTTCCGGATGCGGCTTTGCGCAAGCCGTTACGCACTACTTCGCGAATGCCCAAGAGGTCTACGTCCTCCATAGTGTAGGTCTCTATTCGCAAACGCCGGATCATATCCTGCTGACGGGGCGTAGCGTGTTGGAGACAAAGAAACACCAGATTCTCCGAAGAAACCCGAGTTGCTTGTACTCCGGCAACGTCTAACGCTTCACGATGTGTAAGCTCAGACGCCAAGAGCTCCCGGGGGATGTCCGGCTCGCGAGCAAACCATAGTACACCGGGCACTCCTTCTTCCCGATACGCGATGTGCCGCGATAGAGCGCTGAATCCTGACACTGTAGCCGGCTCTCTTCCGGCAAGGACCGGCAGAAACCCCTCGTTCAGAAAGGGTGCAAGGTCCTGATCCGGGCCGCCTTTCGGCGTAAACTCCATGGTAGTGTACCCGAGTGATTCAAGCACGTCCCATTCTCGCCGTTCAGCAAAGATGGGCGACGCGCCAACGGCCAGCAGCTTCCCCGCCGGCCACAGCGACCGATCTCTTCCCGTTGGACGCTTTTCCACGTATCCCGAGGTCATTGCAGCCAACAGTGCCGAGTAGTTGGGCAGAAACCGGATTTCTTCTCCCAGTCGCACCCGATCTGCTTGTGCCTCACGATTGCCGTCCTTGACCTCGGAGGTAGACGCCTCACCCGCGTCGAGGATCAAATGATCGCTGGAGGCGCCCAGAATAGTGACGCCCGGCGACACCGGCTGTAGACCCCAGACGTCCACATCTTCGCGGCCGATATTAAGAATAGCCCGCAGCCGTTCTCCTTTGTCCGCAAACCTCGGTTTGTGTCCGAACGCGTCTTGTCCGGTCGCGCCAATAGGCACAGACGGCTTCTCCTTCAGCTCAATCACTTCGGCCGAAACCACGAACGCATCCTGAACCGTGCCGGGCCAGGGCTTACGGTATATCGTCTCTCTGCCCAGAAGTATCGCTTCGCCAATGCGCAACTGGTTCACCTCCGGTGGCATTTTACCGGAGGCCACCAAGGGCAATGAAGAAGAGTTTCCGCCGGATATGATCCCCAGGGATAATCCCAGAGTGTCCTCAATCCGACGGGCGTGGTCTACAAGAGTGCGCATGTTCTTTTCGGTAGGAAGCACGCCGCCATAGCAGCTTAAGTTAGTTCCAATCCCGGCGATCCGGACTCCCGGGAACTCGTTGATCTCACGCGCAGCCGGCAGCAGATCGTCCGGCCAAAACCCCTCCCGTAGATCTCCTATATCTACCATCAGGATGATCTCATGAACCCGGCCGAGTTTCTCCGCCGCCCGGGCGAGCGCTTGGACCACAGATATCTCAGAGTTGAGACTCATGTCTACCGAGGCCACGATTTCTTCTGCCCCGGAAAGCGGCGGAACGCGAAGGAGCGTTATCGGCGCGACAATTCCGCCGGCCTGCAACCGATGGATGTTCTCAAGCCGCGATTCCCCAATTCCGGCCACCCCACCTTCCAGCATAGCCCGGGCTACCTGGGGCATACCGCAGGTCACTTTGGTTACACCGGTCACCTGGATGCCATGGTCGGCGCACAGCCGCGTCACCGACCGTGCGTTCGCGCGAGTCTTATCTAGATCAATGCTAACGCTGGGACCGGCCATGCCTCTGCTTCTCCTGCCCTATTGAGTTCTCGGCGCGTGTTTCGGCTCCCTTTAACGGCTGGACACCGGCCGGCAGCAGCTCGCGGGCTATTTCAGGGAACGTCTGCGAGAGTAGCCGCACACAAGCCGTGATGTAATGGCGGTCTAATCGTACGCCTCCTTGTGCCGATCTCAGCGACAAGTAGTTGCGCGTGCATCACATCACCTTTTGGTGCTCGCCTAATTCCAACCGTTTTTTCGCACCGTTTTTTCACGACGACGGTTGCCACATGGATTCCGCTCGTACCCCGCCCGAATCCGGCATCCACCCCCTGAGCCACCGCCGTTTTCGGAGAGACTTGGGTTCCGCCGCGACCACCGGCTTTTCCAACAGAACCGACGTGCCCAAATCCCAAATAGTGACACGCAATTTCAGAACCCTCTATTCGTGCCGCTCAAACGTGCACCCGCCAATCAGGGAAGCCGGGTTGTCCGCAGCTTCCGGACCGTATTGGCTGAGACTATTGTAGCCGAAATACGCCGTTACGGGGCCATGTAGTCCACATCTCGGGGTACAACGGCATCCGCCCCGATACCCCTGTCGCTATGACGTACGATTCCATCGCCATTTCGCTCGGGGTAGCAACCGGTGCCCTTTTCCGCCGGAGGGTTGTAACCGTAGATTGCGTGTCCGCGCTGGTAGCTCAGAGATCAGGTCGTTCAGGGTCCGGGTTACCGTGGACTCGCGGGTAGCGCTGGTCAAGTACTTGGTGTTCGGCTGCGCGCGCATTTCGTATTACTGGAATATCCCCCCTTGGGTCACTGCGTAGGGCGAATCCATGCCCGTGCAGGGCGCCGGAAGCGCAATGGGCGGCACAGTGGAAAGACAGATATTGTCTTTCTTGATGCCAACCGGCACCGAAAACGCGCGGTTGATCCCTACTGCACTATCACCTCAGGCATTGCTTTCCAGGCGTCTTCGGCGGTGGCGGTGGCGGTGGCG
>PWQX01000225.1 GCA_003556605.1 Spirochaetaceae bacterium | reverse complement strand
GCTTCTTGCGGCGTAACGTTGTTAACCCAGAATTTCGTAGGTGTGATATCACGCACGCGTTGAAAGTAGTTTTTCTTCATGAGGGCACTCCTCTCTTGGGAAATACGCTATCTCTACTCGTTCCGAGCACCCGACACAGGTGCTTGGCCGTACCGTGACTGAGACCGGACCACTACAACGAACCCACCTGCACTGAATAACGTGCGCAGCATAGCTCCAATACGCCCATATATACTGACGAACAGAGCAGAAACAGGTTATCCATCGCCACTGGCGGACTGCACACACCTACCGTACCGTCATTCGGATTCCAGTGGATAAGGCTCGCCGGTCACGAGCTGGACCGTTTCACGCACCAGGATATTCACGCTCTGCAGTGCCATGAGTATTCCCCCGCTTGTTATCGAAAATCTGGGCCAGAAGAACTCAAACGCACCACTCGTCGTTTTCTCGCCGATACCTAACTCGGCGAACTGATACCCGTAGACAATGAGGTAATACAAGTAAAAAAGGATGATTATATGAATCACAATCGACAAAATCCGTTTCATATTCGTCGGTAGAACAGACTCGATGTACCGCACACGCACGTGCTTGTCGTTGCGAATACAGGTACTGCTTCCCCATAGGGTTACGTAAGCGAGCAGGAAACCTCCTAGCTCTCCGCCCCATATTAGCGGAGTTCGTATTACGTATCGCATGAGGACTTGGAAATTGAGAAGCGCCAATAGCGCTACCATTATCGCTATAAGCGCTGCCTGCACCAAAAAATCAACTCTCCGTGTCACATCATCGAAATATCTAAACGGCCCGTCTTGATAAGCCTTCATATCAAAATCACGCTCCCTTCCTTCTTGATCACCATTACAGCCGTATGCCTAAGTAACTCGGCAAAAACTCGCTGATTTCAGGTACTGCCAGGACCAGAATCGCAACAAAAACCAACCCCAGTATGTATGGCCACCCATGGCGCGTCAGTGACTCGACCGGCACATTCCCGATCAGCGAGGTCGTCAACAAGGTGCCGCCTACGGGCGGAGTTAAGTGCCCTACCCCGAGCACCATTACAATGATCATTGCAACATGAATACCGCTGAACCCGAACTGGTGCTCAAGAATTGGCCCGACAATCGGCGTGAACAGCAAGACGTTCGTTGTCCGGTCAACGAACATTCCTGCAATCAGCAACACGAGGATTATCAAACCGATCACTACAATGGGACTATCGGATATCGCAAGAATGCCGCTCATCAGCCGTGACGGGACGTTTCGCCGCGCCACAATGTATGAGAAAGCGCGAGCCAGACCCGCAAGAATTACGATGGCGGCGGTGGTACGGGCGCTCGAAAGAAAGATATCTCTCAGATCACGAGAGTTAACCAGACGATAAACGAGTGTAGACACGATTAAGGCGTAAAGCGCGGCGATTGCGGAAGCTTCGGTTGCAGTGAAGAAGCCTCCAAAAATTCCGACTATGATAATCACCGGCATACCCATCGGAATCAGCGCCCGTTTGAATGCGGTTACCACTTCGCCGATAGATGCGCGCTGCTGAACCGAAACTGCGCTGTAATAACGTTTGCAGAGCACGTAGGTGGTAACTGCTTGGACAGCGGCCAGGAGTATACTCACCGTCAGCCCCGCCGCAAACAACCCACGGATCGACACACCAAAGGTAGCTCCGTAGATCACGAGAACAATGCTTGGCGGAAAGAGAGGCGAGAGCACCGCAGAGGCCGCCGTCAACGCCCCGGCGAATCCCTTCTTATACCCCTCTTTCTCCATAGCGGGAATCAATACGGTTCCGATTGCCGCAACATCCGCATGTGCCGATCCCGAGATACTGGCAAAAAAGACGCTCACCAGAATATTGACCTGGGCTAACCCGCCCACAAAATGGCCGACCAGCGTTTTCGCCAAGGTTATCAGCCTGTCGGTGATCCCACCCTTCGTCATCAAGTTGCCCGCCAGAATAAACATCGGAACGGCGAGAAACGGAAAACTGGAGAGTCCGTGAAAGGTTTGCTGAAATAGAACAATAACGGCCGAACCTCGGCCTAAATCGAAATAGTGAAATAAAGTGGATATGCCTAACGCCCCGAATATAGGCACACCGATCACTATCAGGAAGAGCAGGGCGACTAACATGGCTCCAATAACCAACTTCCAACCACCTCTATGCGAGTGACAAAATGTGAGGCGGAGGCCCATTCCCATAGGTGGCTCCGCCTCACTGATTAGGGCTCAAATCCGCTAGCTACAAAAGCAAAACATCTGCGTCGCATCAGCGGAGCAGTGCTTTAGCGACTGTCGCCTAATACGGCTCCTCCAGTGTCTCCATCAGAGCGGTGATTTCATCAATTCGGGACTGAACGTCATCCATATCCAATTCGTCATGGACGCGCTGGGCGGCAGCGAGCGTGCGGTCCATATAGTCTTGCGGCACATCTTCAGCGAGAATACGCTCTCCGACCTCAATACCGATTTCCTGCCACTGGGCGATCTCGTCCCCTGTCGGTTCATGCACCGTGACTCCTTCGTCGCGCATGAGGTCGAGGGCCCGCTCACTCTCGCGCATCGCCGTGATGCTCTGAGCCCATGTGGCAATCCGGATTCCCTCTTCGATAATCTGCTGAAGCTCCGGTGACAGGCTTTCATAGAACTCGTTATTGATGATGTAGTAATGGTGATCGAACATGTGGCCCGTAAGCGTAACGTAGTCCTGCACCTCCATAAGGCCTGCTTCCCAGGCAGAGGCAAGACCTCCTTCCGTTGCGTCGATCATGCCGGTTTGGAGAGCTGTGTAACGCTCCGCCGCCGGAACGCTTTCGATTGACGGTGCCCCCAAACCCTCAAACAAATCAACATACATTGGAACCGGGGGAACGCGCATCGTGATATCGTACTCAGCAAGATCACCCGGCACCCGGATCGGCCCGCGAGTGCTGTAGAGATTGCGCACGGAGTTCTCCGCTGCACCGAGGAGGCGGATCCGGCCATTTGAGCTCTCCAACCACCACTCCTGCACGAAATTGAAGTAGTCTTCGTCCTCAAACAATGTCCACGCAGCGTGCCGGTCTGTGAACAAGAAAGGCAAGTTGGTCATTTGAACCTCGGGAATGACGCCTGCAAGCCCTCCGGTAGTCGCTACATACATCTCAATTTCGCCGAGGCGCAACTGGTCTGTCACTTCGCGGTCATCCCCCAACGGCTCCCACGGGAGCGTCGTCACAGAGATAGCACCATCAGACTCACGCTAAACATAGTCCTTGAATGCCGCAGCAGCGATACGCGTGTAGGTGTAGTTCTGGTCGACAAACGTAAGCTCTATCTCGTCGACGACCTCCTCCTCAGCTGCACCACGCGCAAATGCCGGACTTACAGCCACCATGAGAACGAGCACAACAGCTACCCATCTTCGTCGTAACATAGATCCCTCCTTGCAGAACCGCTAAATATTGTGTACAATGTACAGTGTAACACGGCTCGGTGAGGTGTCAAGAAGATTCCGTGTATCATCGCCAGATACAGAGAAACAGAACCTGCTCGCCAATAATTCGAGGTTTTTCTCACGAACCTCCAGTGCAAACTCATTTCAACACCAGCAGCTCCTCTTCGACCAACTTCCATGTTTGCAGGTAGTCGGGCTGATTGATCTTGCGTTCGATCTCTTCCAGCCCTACTCGATCGAGGAGCTTCCAAATCTTCTCGGTGATTCGTGCATTGACTTCGAATGTTCCCACGATATCCCAACGCGTCGGCTGCGTATCGGAGGTTAGGTAATCATTGTAGCCGAATTTCTTCAGGTAGTATAAGAACTCGATATAGTCTAACAGTGTGTGCGTGCCGCAGAAGAAATCCCAGTCCCACGTACGATCGTTGTCATTGATGTGAATATAGTATGGGTACGGGCTGTCCTCTAGAATGCAAATCACTTCAGCCGGATGCTCATCCGCATATATCGCGTGCCCGTAGTCAACGGTTATACCCATTGACTCATTCCCGATTTCGTTCAACAAGCACAGCGTCTTTTCGGCACGATTAATGAAACAACGTCCGCGAGTTTCCTTCGGTTTGTACTCGATGAACAAAGGCATCTCGCTTCGATGCGCACCGGCCTCGCCGAATCCGTCGATCAAGTGCCTCCACATGGTTCGATAGTCGCAGTTGAACGGAAACTCGTAGCCGTCGCCGAGAGGGCAGCACGTAACCCGCGGAGCGCCGAGCTTAGCTGCAAAATCCTTGGCGTCTTTAATGAATTGAACCGCCTTGGTGCGCACGCCTTGGTCGGCTGAAGTGATACTACCTTGTCGGAACTCAGGCTCGGCTTTGATGTTAACGTTAACTGCAGAAACCGATAAGCCATGTTTGTCGAGAAGTTGTTTCGTCTCCTCGGCGTCATTGACCTCATATGGATACACGACTTCCACTCCGTCATATCCTGGGATCGACGCTGCGAGCTCGAACTTCTGGTCCACCGAAAGGTTTTCATTGTAAACGTGAAAACGATCCTTTGTTTGTCCTAAAAAGCCGGTAATTACTGAGTATTTGGGCATCGAAATCCTCCCTTAAATTCGCTCCTTTAGATTCGCTATTCGAGCCCCGAAGACTCGATATCTCTATCACACACGATCGGTGATTCAGCCCCAAAGTCATTTATTCTGGGGGCACATGTGCCGCGTTCATGATTCCCCCCCCCCCTGCCGAGCGTCACGAACTAAACAATATGAAGCCGTCACGCCGCCGGCATGTTGCCGGAGAGCCGATTAACAAGAGACTCTCTCGCTGCAGCGTATTCGGCGTGCACTTCAGCCGGTTCACACCGGATCTCCAGATCGTAACTACCTGAATAGCCGAGATCTCGAAGCGTCGACAACAATAGCTCCCATTGGACTGAACCTTTACCCGGAGCCAGGGAAAGATTTTCGTGCCCGGCGTTATCACACAGATGGGTGCCTAATATGCTTCCTCTCAACCGGGATACAGCCAAAACCAGAGGTTCTTTACAAGCAGTGGCATGACCGGTATCCAGATTAAAACCCAAGCGAGTGCTTGCGCCTTCTGCATCCGACAACTGTTCGGCGAGTCTCAGAAACCCGTGAATACCGCCGACAAGCGACCATGGCATCACTTCCAGCGCCACCTTTAGCGAGTATTCCTCAATCGCCCGAACCATCGCCGTCAGCTTCTCCGAGAAGCGAGTCTCAATCTCTCTCCAGTATGCCGCGTTCAAGGCTTTGCGGCGCGGAACTTCGAACGCCGGAATCGGGATCGTCACAAATGGGCATGCAGAACCGGCAAGCGCTTCACCTATTGTTTCGGCTTCGCTTATGCCCCATGACGAGAACAACGAAGGTTCATCCACGAACCCGCTCAAAAGGAAATGCGCAACAAACTGTGACACGACCAGATCGTTTTTTCTCGCTGCGGATAGTACGTCCAAAAACCCTGAACTCACCCATCTGTCGATCGATTCTTCATCGTAGATCTCCAATTGAAAGCACTCGAACCCGAGGTCCTTGAGCTCTGACAATCCTTCGACCACATCCCGAGGAGTGAAATGGTTGCCGAAGCGGGAGATGAAGTAGGCTGGAGAGACTCCAATCATCACACGCCCTCTTTCCTGTATACAATATTTATAACACAACATCGCGCCGCTGTCAAAGTAAGCTCCAACACCCACTCGTGCAAGTCATATAGCCGCGAGCCCACGTTTGATTACCTCCAGCATGTCATCGCGCCTTTTATTCCCACCGGTGGATGGCCGCGCCCGACGTCACCCGGGCGTATGAGCATTGAATACGCTGTTATAAGAGTGGGCTGCGAATTGCGAAAGGTACCCGAAATCAGGCTGAGTACGAGCGGTCAGTTCCGCCCGGATGTCTTCAGGTATCTCCTGCTCAGCTGCCTTCAGATTAGACTCCAGCTGTTCAACTGATCGAGCTCCAACTATTATCGACGCGACCCGCGGTTCATACAGCACCCACCCGAGCGCCAGAGCTACGCAATCAATCCGCGTCTTACTTGCAATCTCTGTTAGTTCCGACACTACATTAAAAGCGTGATCGTGCCAGAACCGCGGTCCGTCGATGCTACGCCGATAATACATTCGACTGCCTTGTTCGGGCTCCCGAGACTGACGATATTTCCCAGCAAGCAATCCACCGCCGAGAGGGCTCCACGCCAGCAATGACATTCCCTGCGCCTGACATGCGGGCAGAACCTCCTGCTCGACTTCACGATGGATGAGGTTGTACATGTGCTGACCGCAGATGAAGTGTGCTTGATTTCGAAGCGCAGCTATCCCGTTTGCCATTGTGAACTGCCAGGCAAACAG
>PWQX01000059.1 GCA_003556605.1 Spirochaetaceae bacterium | reverse complement strand
GCCTCCTTCGCGAAGCTAACCAAGCCGATCGGGTCGTTTTCCCGGCGCCGGATGAAGCTCCCGATCACAGCCTTGGCGGCCTCCAGACGGTTCCCAGGCTGAAAGTCCTGGGCAGCCATAGTCGGTGACTCGTCGAGCACAACCATTATGTCGATACCGCGGCTGAGATGTATCGGCCGGCGTGAAACCCTCACCGGAGCAGCTAACGCGAGCACAATGGCGACGAGCCCGATCCAGAAGCCTATAACCGCAGCCGCGTTCAACGCCTGGATACGCCACATGCGGGGACGAAAGCCGCCGCCGTTATACATGGAAAACGGAAACCGCACTCTGCCCCCGCGCTCCGGCCAGAAGTGACGCAGATAGATAGCCGGCGGGAATAGCAGAAGTAACAGCAAGGCCGAAGGATACTCAAGCACCCACACGACACGCTTCCTCGTTTCGGGTGTTCTCGTTGCTCGTGCCTGCCGACCGCTCGACCCTGTCGAGTACTCGGCGCAGCTCGTTGATATGAGCCCTGCGTTCACCGAGCCGTGATTTTCGCGAGGCAAACTTTACAAGATCACCGTAGCGAAACAACTCCACTAATGCCTCTCGGTCCGAAACCTGCGGGAGTACCTGTCGCAGGTAGCTTTCAATCTCGGCAGTGGTGGCGGACATCAAGTCGCGGTCCAGCTTCTCGGAGAAGTAGCGCCGCAGCTCTTGGAGAAGATCGATGTAGAAACGCCGCGCCTCGAGTTCTTCGATTCGGCTTTCAAGCGCGCGAAGCGTCTTGAGAATCTTGCGATACGGTCTGCGCGTGCGGTACACGGCCAGAACTTGCCGGATACGCCCGCGCCCCCAACGCGCAACCGCAAAGAAGCCGAGCGGCACCACCAACAGCACCGCTGCCACCCCCCCGATCAGGATACGCGTATAAGGCAGCACCGCCTGACGATACGGCGGCGCCGGTTCAGTCGCCGCGTCTTCGAGCACTGACGAAACATGCACGTTCAGCTCGCGGATTTCGATATCACCAAGATCAATCGGGGGCAGGGTCAGCGTCCCGGGCTCATACGGTGTCAGCACCAAACGCAGCTCGTACTCATTGCTGCGCCGAATCACACTGAGGTTGTGAAACTCAGCCCAACTCGCCTGCGGCATCGCCTCGGGTTCCGTCACGGAAACCGATCCTGAGGGCCTAATACCGACCCTCAGCTCAATACGATCACCCACATACGACGTCCGCGGTAGCGTTACCGTCTGGGTGACGCTGTAGCCTTGTTGTGCCGGCGCCCCGACGGCGGCATAACCAACGATCAGCGCAACCAGAAGCGCCCGTCTCACCGCTTTCTCCTTCGAAAGAAATCTATCAGCCGTGCCACCGGATCGTCGTCGGTTCGGACTTCCAGCGTCGCGATCCCACGGCGCCGGCACTCGCGCGCCCACTGACGGCGGTGCACTTCCCAGAAGTCGCGGTACTGTCGACGAAAGCTCTTGGATGCACCGGAAGCCAAAATCGTTACGCCGGTTTCCGGATCCTCAAGCTGAACAAGACCAGACGGCGGATATACCTCGTCGATGGGGTCGCTGACGCGCACCGCGATAACATCGTGCCGTTTTGCAAGCACGCTCAGCTCACGGTAGTAGCCGGCGGTCTTGAAGTCCGACAGCACCACGCAAATTCCGCGGCGTTTCTGAGTTTCAATCGCAGTCCGCAGAGCGCCGGCCATGTCTGACCCTCGTCCCTCGGGCCGAAACGAGAGCATGTCCTGCAGCAGACGCAGCGCGTGTTTCTTGCCTTTCATCGGCGGCACCCAGTTCTCGATCCGATCGGTGAAGAACAGCGCGCCGACACGATCATTGTTCTGCACCGCCGCGAAGGTTAGCAACGCAAACAGCAAACGCTCAACCTCGGCACGGCCTTCAGCGCTACCGGCACTGCGGAGTGAGGCCGAGAGGTCGACGATCAGGAACAGGGTAAGCTCGCGTTCTTCACGAAACGTCTTGGTATACGCCGCATCCAGCCGTGAGCTCACATTCCAGTCAATCAAGCGCGCGTCGTCACCGTCAACATACTCACGCACCTCGTCGAACTCAATGCCAGGCCCCTTGAACACCGAGCGGTAATTGCCGGCCAAAAGGTCCTCTACGAGCTTGGTAGATATGAGCTGCAGCCGTTTGACGTTAGAGAAATACCGTGATCGGTCGCGTGAAGCCATGTCAGGGCACGGGAACGCTTTGCAGCATGCTGCCGATGATGTCGTCGGGCGTCAGTTCTTCACTCTCTGCCTCGTACGACAGAATTACTCGGTGCCGCATGATCTCGGGCGCCACCGCTTTCACGTCTTCCGGAACAACAAAGCCGCGGCTGTCAAGCAAGGCATGCACCTTGGCGCAACGGTAGAGGTAGATCGTCGCCCGCGGTGAAGCGCCGAACTCAATGTAACGAGCGTATGAGTTAATGCTGCGGTTATCCAGCCGCGAGGCGGTCACCAGCGACACGATGTACTCCTCGATGCGTTCGTCAACAGTCACCGAAGCCGCGATTTCGCGCAGTCGCTTGATCTCGGACTTGAACAGCACCGGTTTCAGCGTAATATCATTCGGGACCCCTACTCGTCGCAGGATCGAGAGCTCCTCTTCCGGCGTGGGGTAGCTAATCGCGAGCTTCAGGAGGAAGCGATCGAGCTGTGCTTCTGGCAGCGGATAGGTCCCCTCCTGCTCTATCGGATTCTGGGTCGCCATGACGAAAAACGGCTCGGTCAAGCAATAGGTGGCGTCGCCGATCGTCACCTGCCGCTCCTCCATCGCCTGCAGCATCGCCGACTGCACCTTTGCCGGCGCGCGGTTGATCTCGTCCGCGAGGATGATGTTCGAGAAAATCGGGCCCTTACGCGGGACAAACTCCCCGGTCTGCTGTCTATAGATCAGGGTACCGATCAGGTCGGCCGGAAGAAGATCGGGGGTGAACTGGATACGGGTGAACTCCGCGTCGATGACTTCAGCCAACGACTTAATCGCAAGCGTCTTCGCCAGACCCGGAACACCCTCGAGCAGTACGTGACCGCCGGCAATAACCCCCATAAGCATACCGCCTACCATATCTTCCTGGCCGACCACACGCCGCGCGATTTCCTGGCGTGCGTTCTTGATGATTGCACCGGCTTCCTTGATGTCCCAATCAAAACGCGTGGTCTGGGATTCGCCACTTCTGTCCATTCTCATCTGCTCCAATGCTCGTGATGTGGTTCTGACGGCGCCAAACCGTCAACTGCGATAATCGGCGTTCTCGCGCACGTACTCGTACGAAAGATCGGAGCCGAGGACTTCCGCTCGAAACGCTCCAACCCCGCACGAGACCGTGATCTCGACGTTCTGATCATGCTCGGGATACCCGAGCGTCTCAGTACGCAGCGCGCTGCGCTTAAGATACGCCGACAGGCGGCGTTCTTTCGATGAATCAAGCAGAAACCGACCGCCGGCCAGTACTTGCTCATCGGCTATAGCGATCGAAAGGTACCCCGGATCCAATGCGATATCGTGGTTCCCCGCACAGTCCCCCACTGCCGCTGCGATACGGCCGACATTGGGATCGTTACCGAAAATCGCGGCTTTTACTAAAGGAGAGTTTATCACAGCCTTCCCGAGGATAACTGCCTCCCGCTCTGCTCGCGCGTGTTCAACGACCACCCGAATCACATGCCCGGTGCCTTCGCCGTTACGCACGATATCATCGGCCAGCCCACGCGCAATCCCGATCATTGCCGCCTGCAGCTCGTGCTCGGCCACCGCGGGCCGGCGCCCGGACGACAACATCAGCGCCATATCGCTCGTACTTTGATCACCGTCAATCGAAATACGGTTGAAGCTCGCTTCACACGTGTCGCGGAGCAGTGATTGCATGGTGTACCGAGGGATTTCAAGGTCGGTCAAGAAGAACGCCAGCAGCGTAGCAAGGTTGGGTTCTATCATCCCGGCGCCCTTGGCGATTCCAACGATACGTCCGCTGCCGAGCTCAATCGACCGTACCTTCGGGTACGCATCGGTGGTCATAATAGCCTGAGCCACCGGCAGCAGCGACCCATCGTGCAGATCGGAGCACAGCGCCGGAAGCGCTTGTCTCATCTCTCGCACCGGCAAAGACCAGCCGATAACTCCAGTCGAGGCGGGAATAACCAGCTGAGGATCGATCTCGAGGTGATCGCCAAACGCCTTGAGCACCTGCTCGGCGTCCGCAATTCCCTGCGGCGCCCCTACATTTGCGACCTTGTTGTTTACCAGAATCGCCTGCGCTCGCTCGCCGCGCACACGCTCGCGCGCCAGCAGAACCGGCGCTCCCGGAAAGCGATTCTTGGTGAACACGCCGGCAAACGAAAACAACGGCTCGTCGGACACCACCGCTGCCAGATTCATTTTCATCGGGTCCGGGGCGCCCATCTCAGGTGCGGTGAAGTGCAGGGAAGCTACTGCCCGCCGAAACCCCTCGGGTAATCCGGCGCGCAGCTCAAGCGCATCGAGATACTCGCGTCGGCTTTGGAACTGACCCATCGGCATAGTTATAGTATGTCACCTCACAGATGACAAGCGCACCGGGTGGGACATGCCTTGTCGGTCTGTCCTGCGGCGCTCTGCGCCTCGGCGCAGCGCCACGGAGCGGACCTCAACGGGCCAACCTGCGCTCTAGGCGTTCTATCAGTGTGCGGTGGCCGCGGTTCGGCGCCGGCAAGGTCAAGAGCTGCGGCTGCGGAGATCCTAAGACGGCGGAGACGTCACGGTCGGGCTCGGGTTGAATCTGGCGCAGGATGTTTGGGTCGGCACCGAACTCCTCCTTGAGAACCCTGACGTCCTCTTCGCGCAGCGGCATTTGATGAAACAACACGAGATAACGCGCCAAGCGATGCACCGCATCGGCGGTTGAGTCCTTAACCTCACGCACCGCAGCCTTCGTCCACTCGATGCGCTGCTCGGTTGCAAGGCCGATATCCGGCGACACCAGGTCCGGTGCCGGTGAGCTCTCGATTGCGTCCTGTACGTGGGTTCGATTCAAGTGCAGGTAGCGATCGAGCTCGAGTGCGATCTCAACCCCGAGCTGCTTGCACGCGCGCGCCAACCGCTGCGGCATTTGACTGGGCGAAGCGGTGATCGCAACCGCCCGAATGCGCCGCAGGTAAAGCGTGAAGGTCTGCTCGAGGCTGCGCGCCACTGCGTGGCGTTCGCTCGGTTCCAACTGTATGGACCGCGGAATGATGCGAATACCGCTGCCTATCCCACCCGGCCGCACGATCTTGAGGGTGAACTCGCTTCGGTTTCGCTTCAAGGAACGACTGTAGCTCCGCTCAGCAGACTGCAGGGAGGTGTACGTTCGCTCGACTTGCTGATTGGCGCGATACATTTGGTTATACAGCCGCACGACCGTCTTGAACTGCTCGAGCAACTGTACGATCTCGAGCTTCTGCGCCCTCGGGCTTTCACGATCAATCGAGCACCGTGACAGCTCGGTGTAAAGACTCTCGATCGCACGGTGCACGTTCTCCACAATCTCTCCGATAGAAGATAGCGACGGGATCACCGCGGCAACCCGCTGCACCTCAGGCGAGTCATTCAGCGTCTCGGCCAACAGCCGTAACCGGCTGTTGCGCATGAATACCGCGCGACGGTACTCATAGCGCGCGCGGTCAACATGCACCGATACGTCCCGGAACAGGGTGGAGCCGGTGTAATGCAGCCGGAACAGCGGGATCTCGCGCCCGGCGAGCATCTCGAATAGGAGGGTAAGCATCTCCACGACGTCCCCGTAGCCCATGTAGCTGTAGTCGTCGTTCTCACCGGCAAAGAGTGTTCGCTCGATAAATCCTTCTACCCGCGCGCGTCCCTCAGCCTTTGTGGGCGCACCGCCCCGAAAGCGCTGTGCCACCAGCTCCGACACGCGCGGGGAATGCTGCTCGAGGATAAGCAACGCGTTCGCAAGCTCATCCGCCACCGCGTCCTGCATGTCGGAGATTCGAACCTGCAACCCGGTGCGCCGCAAAACCTCGATTGCGCGCACCGTCTGCGCGAGCCGTGTGCTGTGCGTGAGATCGTAGACCGCCAGTTGCACTGCCTCAATCGAGGCGTTCGGAGTTTCGAGCAGATAGTGCGCCGAGATTACGGTGCGGTTGGCTGCGTCGTAGCTCTCGAGCAGACGGTTGCGCATCTGTACGATGAGATCGGGCACGTGACCGAGCACTCGTGCCAACGCCGCTTCGGCCGCTTCAACCTCGTGACCGCGGATTACGTGATATCCTATCCTTAGGCCAATTGCCAAGAGCCCGGCGATAACGGTGTAGATCGCAAAATAAATGATGAGATTCGGCGGCGGTGCTTGACCGTAACTGATGTAGTAGCCCCCGGTAAGGGCGAAGTACGTTACCGGACCGGCAGTCCACGCGAGAGCAACGACGGTCCGTCCCCATGACTCTTTTTGGACCGCTTGCGACACTCGTTTCCGCAGCTCGCGGGCGCCTGTCCGTATTAGGTGTTCCTCCTCATCGTAAGCGCGTTCCATTCCAATGCGCGACAGCCTCCTTCGACTCCGTTTAGCGGCAGTATACTTTTCCGCAGGCGGTTGAAGCAAGGGACCCGGTAAGCCTCAACCGCCGCTCTCTTCGCTACCGCGCTTGCGAGGCCGCTAAGGCGCGATCGAGGTCGGAGATGATGTCGTCAATGTGCTCGATTCCGATCGACAGCCGTATCAATCCCGGGTCAACGTCCGCTTGTCGTTGCTGTTCCTCACTCAGCTGCGAATGCGTTGTGCTCGCCGGATGAATCGCGAGGCTCTTAGCGTCACCCACATTCGCGACATGCGAGAACAGCTCGAGACTGTTGATGAAGCCCTCTCCGGCCGGTCGCCCGCCGTTGATTCCGAAGACCACCATACCGCCGTTGCCGTTCGCCAAATATTTCTTCGCGTTTGCGTGCGCAGGGTGATCCGGGCGGCCCGGGTAACGCACCCACTCGACTTTCGGATGCTCAGCCAAGTACTCGGCGACTGCAGCCGCATTCTCGCAATGGCGCTGCATGCGCAGCGGCAGCGTCTCGATGCCCTGCAAGAACATCCAGGCGTTATCGGGTGAGATCGCAGCCCCGAGGTTGCGCAACGGCACGAGTCGCATCCGCAGGATATAGGCGAGCGCCTGTAGATCACCGAGATCATGCGCAAAGCGGATTCCGTGATAACTGCTCTCCGGTTCGTTCATCAACCGAAACTTGGGATCGCTCCAGTCGAATCGCCCTGCATCCACCACGATACCGCCGATCCCGGTACCGTGGCCGCCGAGCCACTTGGTCAACGAGTACACACTGATGTCGACACCATGGTCCATGGGACGCAGCAGCGCCGGTGTCGTGAATGTCGCATCGGCGATCAGCGGCAGGCGATGCTGATGCGCGAGCTCGGCGATAGCTTCAAAATCCGGAACCGAGAGCCCCGGATTCCCAATGGTCTCGATGTAGACGGCTCGCGTCTTGTCCGTAATCGCCGCTTCGATCTCCTTGATGTCAAGCGGGTTCACGAATCGCGTGGTGATCCCAAACTGCGGTAAGATGTTGTTGAACATCGTGTAGGTCCCGCCGTACAGATGGCTGCTCGAGACGACCTCATCTCCCGCTTCACAGATGTTGATGACAGCGTAGTAAACCGCCGAAGTTCCCGAGGCCAGAGCGAGCGCGCCGGCCGCCCCCTCCAGAGCGCTCATGCGCTCCTCTAAGACCGCTTGCGTGGGGTTCATAATCCGGGTGTAGATGTACCCGAGCTCCTTAAGCGCAAACAGGTCTGCCGCGTGCTCGGTGTCGCGGAAGTTGTACGCGGTCGTACGATGAACCGCAACCGCTCTGCTCGGATCGTGCTCGTGCTTCGCCTGCCCCGCGTGCAGCGCCAGAGTTTCGAGCTTGTAGTCTGCCATTGTTCCTCCTCAAGAGCCTGTGGTGGGTTTCACCATTGGCAACCAATTATTTCTTCTACTGCTCAAACAGCCAGGTACTCAGATAACGCTCGCCGGTATCACAGACAACCGTAACAATCGTCTTACCGCGTGAGCTTTCCCGCCGTGCAATTTGTACTGCCGCCCAGACGTTGGCTCCGGCTGAGACACCGCACAGGATGCCCTCCTCCTTCGCCAACCTGCGCGCTGTCGCCGTTGCATCCTCCAACCCAACCTGCATCACTTCCGTCAGCAAGCCGGTATCCAACACCTCCGGGACGAAGCCGGCGCCAATACCTTGGATCTTGTGGGGCCCCGCCTTCCCGCCCGATAAAACCGGCGAGGTGTCAGGCTCGAGTGCGACGGTCTGCAGCTCAGGGTTGTAGCGCCGCAGACAGCGCGTGACCCCGGTGATCGTTCCGCCGGTTCCTACGCCCGCGACGAAAACGTCTACGTCTCCCCCCGTTTCGCGCCAAATCTCTTCACCCGTGGTGTGCTCGTGGATCGCCGGATTGGCCGGGTTCTTGAATTGACTGACCAGTATCGCGTTGGGTGTGGTGCGCACCGCCTCGCCCGCCTTTTCAACCGCACCGGTCATCCCCTCCGGTCCCGGAGTGAGAAGGAGCTCGGCGCCCAGCGCCGCCAGCAATCGGCGGCGTTCAATGCTCATGGTGTCGGGCATCGTGAGCAGAACTCGGTACCCGCGCACGGCGCCGAGGTAGGCAAGCGCTATTCCGGTGTTGCCGCTTGTCGCCTCCACGATTGCACCGCCGGGCTTGAGCTCTCCGGATTGCTCGGCGGCGCTGATCATCGCAAGCCCAATGCGATCCTTAACACTGCCGAGCGGATTGTGCGACTCCATCTTAACGTAGACTTTCCCCGGGCAGCCGTGAGCGAGCCGTTGCAAACGCACCATCGGGGTTCCGCCGACTAGATCCGCAATAGATTCATGTACCGCCATAAGGTTCAACTCCTCGTTCCGTAGCGCACCGGCGCGTCGCCGGCACACAGTTCTTCAGATTTGGTAGTTCTCAACCTCGCGGCCGGCATCGCAGCGGACACGAACCGCGCCGAGCGTAAGCGATTCCAGATGCCGCTCGACGAGTCCGAGCAGCTCGTCCCAGATTACATCGTCGAAATGCCGGTGCACTGCGGTAGGTCTCGTGCCACCAGGTAGGTTTCCGAGCGCGGCAGTAATAGTACGCAGGGTAAGCTGTTCGGGCGGATGGCGCAGATAATAGCCTCCGCCCTTGCCGCGCACACTGCAAACGATTCCGTGCCCTCTTAACTGTGCAAAGACCGGTTCGAGATACTTCTCCGAAATCTGTTCCCGATCCGCAATGGCCCGTAACGACATCACCTCACCTGGGTACGACTCGCTGAGTACCATCAACGCGCGCACCGCGTATCGAAGCCGCGCTCCCGGAAACACAATTACTCCTATCAACAAATAGGTTTTAGCTTGGCGCATTGTAGCTGAGCATGACCGGCGTGTCCAGCCCTAACTCGGCGAGTCATGGCGAGAATGCCGTCATATTCTGCAGCTTGCCGGTACCCTTCCCGGCGCGGTATTGTAGCGTTATGCATGTGACTACGTTGAAGTGGCTCTGTGTTCTCACTATTGCGCTGACCCTGCCGGGGGGGGCTGCGCTTGCACGCGAGTCTCACGGACCCGAACCGGCACCGCCGGCCGCTCGCGAAGAGCTTCCGGTTGATCCACGGGTTCATGTGGGCAGCCTCGGTAACGGTGTGAGCTACTATGTGCGGGAGAACACCGAACCGGAAAACCGCGCTTTCTTTCGGCTAGTCGTCAACGCAGGCTCCGTGCTCGAGGACGAAGACCAGTTGGGTTTGGCACACTTTGTAGAACATATGGCGTTCCTCGGTACCGAGCGGTTCGACAAGGACGAGATCGACGCATACCTCGAGTCGCTTGGTATACGATTCGGCCCGGACGTAAACGCTTATACCAGTTTTGATGAAACGGTATATATGCTCCAGATCCCGGCCGACGATCCCGAGAAACTCGAGACCGGCATTCATATCCTGCAACAATGGGCGCACGCGGTAACGTTTGAGCCTGAGCTTATCGAGTCCGAACGCGGAGTCATCCAAGAAGAGTGGCGCACGCGCTTGGGTGCGAGGCAAAGGATTCGTGACCAGCAACTGCCGGTGTTGTTGTACGACTCGCGCTACGCCGTACGACTGCCGATCGGAAGGCCGGAGATCTTCATGGAAGCCGGACGTGAGGAGCTGAAGCGGTTCTACGAAGATTGGTACCGTCCGGAGCTCGTGGCGGTGGTAGCGGTCGGTGATTTCGACGGAGAGCAGATTCGTGATTGGATCAGCGAGTACTTCGGTCCGATCGATCCTCATCCCGAGCCGCGCCAACGCGAGCGCTATGAGGTCCCACACCACCACGACACTTTGTACACCATGGTCTCGGATCCCGAGGCGGCACAGACTACGATTACGTTGTACAGCAAGCACGGCGCCCAGCCGCTGCGCACCGAAGCGCAGTACCGCGAGGTGTTGGAAGACCGTTTATTCGCGATCGCACTGAACAACCGCTTCTCAGAGCTCTCGCGTGAGCCTGATGCGCCCTTCTTACGCGCCGTCGCCGGGCGTGGGCGCCTCGTGCGCCCGGTGGAGGCGCGTATTCTACAGGCTATTGTGGAGGAGGACGCAATTCTACCTGGCTTTCACGCACTCATGACCGAAGCTGCTCGCGCACGACAACACGGGTTCACTGAGGCGGAAGTTGAACGTGCGCGGCGCGAGCTGCGCCGTCGCATGCAGAATGCGTACAACGAGCGTGAGAACACGCCCTCGAGCGCGTTCGTGCTGGAGTACACGCGTCACTATCTGCAAGGTGAAGCTATCCCGGGAATCGAGAAAGAATGGGAGCTTACACAGCGCTTCCTGCCGCAGATCGACGCCGAGGTGTTACACGAGCGCGCCGAGAAATTCTTTCGACACGATAACCGGGTGATCGCGATCAGCGCAGCCGAGACGCCGGAGCTCGCCATGCCGAGCCGAGAGGAGCTGGAAGACGGACTCACCGAGATCGCCGCGCTGGAGCTAGACCCCTTTCTCGACGAGAAAGACGAGCAGGAGCTCATGACGGCTCGCCCTGAGCCCGGCGAGATCAGCGCTGAACGCCGGCTTGAAGCGGTTGATGCGGTTGAATGGGTCTTGCCGAACGGTATCACGGTGGTTGCCAAACCGACCGATTTCCGCAGCGATGAGATTCGCCTCGCCGCGTTCCGCTACGGGGGCGCTTCGCTGGTGGAAGACGCGGATTATCGCTCAGCCCGCTTTGCGCCCGACGTAGCCGATGCGTCCGGTGTAGAGCGCTTCAGTCGAACAGAGCTCGACCGCATTCTAGCTGGACGCGACGTGAGCCTCTCAGCGTATATGAATCGCTACGATCACGGGTTTGAAGGTAGAAGCTCGGTTGACGACCTCGAGCAGCTGTTTCAACTACTGCACCTAAACGTACTCAGCCCCCGTGTCGATGAGTCTGCCTTTGAGACGGTGATGCGCCGTGAGCGGTCACAACTGCGTAATCGACAAGCGCAACCCACCGCCGCGTTCATCGACCGCATAGTGACGATCCTGGCGGATGGCGACGTACGCCGCGCTCCTCTGAAGTTAGACGACCTTGAAGCGGTGGAGTTCGCACGGCTGGAGGAAATGTACAGGAGCTTGTACACCGACATGTCCGGTCTCAAGGTGTTTCTCGTCGGTGCCTTCGACATTGAGACGCTGCGTGATTACGTTGAAGCTTACCTTGCCGGTTTGCCGGCCCAGTCCGCTAAGTCTGAACGGGTGCCACGCGATGCGTCCATGCCGCGAGGTGTAATCGAGGACGAGCTGTACATTGGAAGTGACCCCGCGAGCCGCGTCGGTCTGGTGTTTACCGGAGCACACAACTGGTCTCGCGAGGAGAACTACGCCTTCCAAAGTCTCGCCGATGCGCTACGCCTGGAGCTACGCGAGGTCATACGCGAGCGCGAGAGCGGCACCTATAGCGTTAGCGTGGCGGGCTCACTCGCGCAGTACCCGCAGGCGCGCTACCAGTTCAGCATACTGTTCGGCACCAGCCCTGAGCGCGCCGCGCCGCTTGCGGAGCTCGTAATCGATGAGCTGCGCGGTTTCGCCGAGGCGGGACCGTCTGAGAGTCTCGTATCACGCGTACGCGAAACGCACCGCCGTGAACATGAGTCGAATCTGCGCTCCAACCGCTTCTGGATCCAAGCGCTCCGCAACGGGTATTACTACGATGATCCGATAGACCGGATTCCGGATTACCCCGAGCTCGTGGAAAGCTTGGACGCCGGGACCATACGGGCGGCAGCACAACGCTACCTAGACTTGGAGAACTACATTCGCGTAATTCTATACCCTGCCGACCGTGAATAGCCATTGCGAGGGCCCGGAACACCTTAGCGCGCTTGCGCTCAGTTAGACTCCGCGGCCCGCCGCTTGCGTCGATCGTAAAACACCCCGTACAGACACGGCATCACGAGCAATGCCGTTACAGTGGAGAACAGCAACCCAAACACAATTGTACTTGCCATGGGGCCCCACACTACCGACTCACCGAACAAACCCAACGCCGTGGGCAGCAGTCCTGCGATTGTGGTGAGCGAGGTGAGAACGATCGCGCGCAGCCGCGTCCGTGCGGCACCGACAACCGCTTCGGTTACCGCATATCCCTCGGCACGCCGTTCGTTGATGAAGCTCAGCAAGACGATGCTGTCGTTCACCGCGATTCCGGCGAGCGCCACACCGGCATATATCACCGTAGACGACAACGGCATACGTGACACCAACAAGAACGCGATCACCCCGACAAATGCAAAAGGCACCGAAAGTAGAATCAACAGCGGCTGAGTGTAGGAACGGAACTGTGTGCCGAGGATGGCGTAGATCAAGAATACGCCCACCAAGAATACGCGTAAGATATCGGCGAACACATCCAACAACTCAGCGAACTGCCCCCCAACCGACAGCTCCAGCCCGGGATACCTCACAGCGAGATCGGATTCCCACAGCTCATCTATCACTCGATTGATCTCGCTGAGATTCTCGGTACTAACCGCTTCGGCTTCGACCGTTACCTCACGCGTACCGTCTATTCGCCGAATCACCGCGATTCCCTCGCTCAAATCGGAAGTCGCGACACTCGAGAACGGTACCAGGCTCCCGTCGGGGCCGGGAATACGCAGTTGCAACACTTGTTCAACAGTGATATCAGGCGGTTGAGCGTAGCGCACCCGCACGTCGATCTCTTCGTTACGGGTAAACACCGTACCGGCGACTACACCCTCAAACGAGCTCCGGAAAAAATCGCCTACGTCGGCAGTACTGAGGCCAAACCGAGCGGCACTCGATTGATCGACAAACACACGCAGCTCGGGGGTGCCTCGATCGAGATTGTCCGAGATGTTGTACAGCTCGGGAAACTCAGCAAGCCGAATGCGAAACGCCTCGGCAACCTCACTCAGCTCTTCGAGCTCTTCACCGAGCAGCTGAAACGAAACCGGCGGATCGGTCGGCGGTCCGCTCGGCTGCTTTCGAAACTCAACCACTTCAGGCCCGGCGATGCCCACGGTTTCTCTTTCTACCTCATTCATGATTTCGGCGATCGGTCGCTTGCGGCCTTCGTCGATCTCAGCGAGATCTACCGACAACTGCGCGATATTACTGCGGCGGCGGCTGGTGTCGCCTCCTGCGGCGAAACCAATCGCAGAGCTCACCGCTTTCACCTCGCCGTCGCCCACCCTCGGCAGCACATGCTCCTCGTAGCGCGCCACAATCTCGGAGGTACGTTCCAGTGAAGTCCCCGGTGCCATCTCTATCTCGATGTAGAACAACGAAAAGTCTTCAGCATCGAAGAGATCGGGCGGTATACGCCCGGCCATACCGAAAACGCCGACCATCACCGCCACCATCACCGCGAGTGTCCGCCATTTGCGACGGTAGAGCACCCGCAAAGCCCGCTCAAATTGATCCTCCACGCGCACGAATAAGCCGGCGCGCCGTTTACGACTTTCGCCGCCCGGCCAGTCGGCGAAATGCGACGGCAGGAACCACGACGCTTCAAGTACCGAAGCCGCAAGCGCAATCGCGACCGTTATCGGGACAACTCGCAGGAAACGCCCAATAACACCCGGCAGAAACGCAAGCGGGAGGAACGCCGCGATTGTGGTTGCGGTAGCCGCAAGGACCGGAACGATCACTTGGTTTGCGCCGGCAATCGCCGCCTCGCGCCGCTTAAGCCCTTCCTGCTGCAGCCGATAGCTGTTCTCAACCGTTACGATGGCGTGGTCCACAACCAACCCCAGCACCAGCACCAACGCAAACAGGGTATTGCTGTTCAAAGTCTCGCCCATTGCTTCGAGCACCACGAACGTGATCGCAAAGGTCAAGGGAATCCCGAGCGCCGTCATGAGTGCGTTGCGCAAACCGAGGAACACAAATAGGATCAAGATTACCAGCACCAAGCCCAGCACGGCATTCGAGATCAGCACATCGAGACTGTTGCGAATTGGAATCGACTGGTCACTGAAGTAGTTAACCCCAATTCCGTCGGGCAATGTTGGTTCAAAGCGCGATACTTCGGCACGCAATGTCTCGATTATGTCTATTGAGCTTGCTCTCGGCAGCTTGGTAACGCGCAGACTAACGGACTGCACACCGTTGAAACGCGCTATTGTTCCCTCGCTTACGTAGCGGTCGTCAACCGACCCGAGATTCGACAAGAGCAGAGCCTGCCCACCGGCCCCCTCAGGCCCGCGAATCACAGTGTTGTTCAGCTGCTGCGCGTCGCGCACTTCACCAACGGTGCGAAGCAGGTATTCACGATCCTCGGCCGTCAAGGTTCCGCCGGGAGTAGTGATATTCGTTCTCTGTATAGCGTTAACAACTTCCTGCAGGCCAACCTCATAGGACTCCAAACGCTCGCGATAGAGCCCAATTGTGACTTCACGATCGCGGACGCCGACCAGCTCGATATCAGAGACACCGCGGATACCGCGCAGCCGGTCGCGCAGCGTCTCGGCTTGCTCAACCAGCTCACCGTACGCCACTTCACCCGCAAGCACGATCTCGATGACCGGGACGAAATCGTTTGAAGAGAACTCATCGATCGTCTCTTGTTCAACGCCGGACGGGAGGTTGACGCGGTTGAAGCGGTTCTGCACCTGCTGGAATAGGCGCTGAAACTCCTGCTCCGAGATCCCCTGATCAAACTCCAACGTGACGGTGCTGAGTCCCTCGTTCGTCTGCGAACGAATCGTGTCCACCCGGTCGAGGTTGGCCATTTCGTCCTCAACCGGAATGGTCACGCCGCGTTCCACGTCTTCGGCGGCAACCCCGGGATACGGCACCGTGATGTTGACGAAGTAGAATGGAACTTCGGCGAACTGCTCTTGTGGAAGCCGCTGGAAGCTGAAAAAGCCGAGGACCAGGACGACAACGGTAAGAATGTTGATGAGAACCGGATTGGAAACCGAAAGCTTAGCGATGCTCACAACACGCCCCTTTACGGTTCGGGACGCTCGGCTGTGTTGGGCCTCACGCGGTCGCCGTCACGCAACGCCGACAGCGCACTCGTGATTATCATGTCACCCTCGGCAACATCACCGGTTATTGCAACGCGATCAGCGAAGCGCTCTGTGATCTCAATCTCGCGCTGCTCAGCCCGGTCGGCTGTCACACGGTAGACATACGTGCGCCCGGCGCGGCGGACCACGGCTTCGCTCGGCAACACAAGCTGCCGTTCGGCGCCGACCGGTTTGATGCGCACCTGTACCGACATCCCGGCACGAACCCGAACTTGGCAGGGGTTCTCCCACTCCACACGCACCGGGAAACTACCGGTCCGCCTGTCACTACCGGCACCGATCGCGGTGACTTCCGCCGGCCGCCAGAGGTCCGAACAAACTGGAACCCTAACCTCCGCTTCCGCACCGGGACGCACATACGCTACCTCGCGCTGACCTACTCCGATTTCGCTGCGCAGCCGCTCGGTGTCGATAACGCGGGCTATTTGAACCCCCCGAGCACGGTACGCTCCAACTTCAAGATCTATTGGTTTCTCAGCTACTCGTCCGCTGATCGGAGAGCGAACCGTGCGGTCCTCGTACCGCCGCCGCGCCTCGGCTAAGCGAGCCGTGGCGCCGTTGACCGCGGCCCGGCGCCGCGCTACCTCGGCGCTGGAAGCGGTACCGCGAGCCTCCAGCGACTCGGTCGCGGCGAGCTCAATGCGGGCAAGCTCGAGCTCGCCCTCGGCCTGTGACAGCTCGGAGCGCTCGCGCCGGCTATCAAATGCTACCAATACCTGACCCGCTTCGATGTCATCGCCGAGCTCAAAAGCTACCTCGGTCACCTTTCCCTCGGTTTCGGTGACCACGGTCGCTTCGCGGATTCCGGAGATGATGCCCGCCCCTTCAATCGTCGTGACCAGGCTCGCGCGCCGAGCTTCAGCAATCTCCACCGCACGCGCTTCGCGCTCGGCAGCGGCCGTATCGCCACCGGAAACGTTATCGCCACGAGCAGGGGGGCCGCCGCATGCAGGAACACCGAGCAGCAACGCCACAAGACTGAGAACCAACCATAAGTTTCGCCGTACCATCAGACCATATCCTTGAGAAAGAAAATCTTCAGAACGGCAAGAGCCCGCATACCGTGACCCCGCCGTGTGTTTCAAACTAGCCGTAGCCTGCCCGAGTATACTTCCGGAGGCGAACCATCGTCGAGAGAAAATCGGCGTTTCCTCCTCGGGTGTTCATGTGTACCTTTACGGCATGCAGAATCCCGTTATCTCAGTTGAGCACCTTTTCAAGAGCTACCGCAAGGTCCGCGCGGTGCTGGACCTGAACTTCGAGGTGTTCCCCCGCACCTGCGTTGCGTTTCTCGGCCCCAACGGCGCCGGAAAGACCACGACCATGAAGATGCTCTACGGTAAGGCCGCACCCGACGGTAACCCGAAAACCAAAATCACGGTATTTGGAACCGACCCGCGACGAGACGAGTTGTCGATCAAAGCCATCGCCGGTGTGGCTCCGCAGGAGGAAAACCTCGACCTGGAGTTGAACGTAGTGCAGAATCTACGTATCTTCGCAAACTTCTATAGAATGCGCGGGCGTGCGGCAACTGCCCGCATAGAGGAGCTGTTGCGATTCATGGAACTGAGTGAGAAGCGCACGGCTCGGGTCCGGGAACTCTCCGGCGGCATGAAGCGTCGCTTGATTATCGCTCGAGCGCTTCTGAACCGCCCCCGGTTGCTGATCCTCGACGAGCCGACCACGGGGCTGGATCCCCAGGTTCGCCGGCTCATCTGGGAGAAACTGCACAACCTCATGAAGACTGAAGGCGTGACGATCTTGCTCACGACGCACTACATGGAAGAAGCCTATCAGCTCGCCGACAACATCGTGATCATGGACAAAGGACGCAAGGTAATCGAAGGGGAGCCGCGGCGCTTGTTGTCCGACAACATCGAAAAGTACGTCCTTGAGCTACTCGATCCGTCGCTGCAGGCTCGGGTTGAACACAACGGCAACCTCAACGGCTGCCGCAAGGATGGGGACGCGCAACGCGTGCTGTACTATAGCGAGGACCTGCAATCGCTCGAGCGCCTGAGTGCAGAAATCAAGCAGCGCGACTACATTATTCGCGAAAGCAACCTCGAGGACTTGTTCCTTCAGACCACCGGGAGGCGATTAAATGAGCTCCAGTAGCCTAAGGTATCCCCCGTTGTGGAACCGCGTCGGATCGGTGTGGTACCGCCATCTACGCGTCTACAGCCAGAACCTCATAAGCAATGCACTGCCGCCGTTCTTGGAGCCGTTGATCTTTCTCGTGGGCATTGGTGTCGGACTCGGGCAGTTCATCGGCCGAATGGACGGTGTACCGTACATTGAGTATCTGGCCTCGGGGCTGCTTGTGACCACCGCAATGTTCACCGCCGCCTTCGAATGCTCGTTCGGTACCTATATTCGCCTGGAATTCGATAAGGTGTACGACGGAATGCTCGCCGCTCCGATCACCGTAACAAACCTCTTAGTGGGTGAAGTCTTGTGGGCCGCCACCAAAGGCCTGGTGTTCTCACTTACCGTGCTCATCATCGCTTCGGTGTTCGGAATTCTCAATCCGGCCACAGCTGCGCTTGCCCCAATTGTGGGGTTTATGACCGGAGCCATGTTCGGCGCCTTCGGCCTGGTCGCCACCTCAATCGTAAACAACATCAGCCAGTTCAACTTCCTGTTCTCCGGGTTTCTGTCGCCGATGTTTTTCTTCTCCGGGGTGGTGTTTCCGATCTCACGACTCCCGGCGGTGGTCCGCCCATTGGCCGAAGTGCTGCCGCTGACGCACCCGGTGCGGTTAGCGCGCGCAATTGCTCTCGACCGGCTTGAACCGATAATTGTCTGGGACGTCGCGTATATGCTGATTGTTACCGTCGGTCTGACGATACTTGCGATCGTACGTCTGCGCCGCAGGCTCGTAGACTAATTCAGCGGGCCGATCTTCACGGTCGAGATCTCTTTGTTGGTAAGCCGCACGCCCTGGGTGTGTTGACCCCTGACCGCATACTGCGCTAAGTCGAAGCGATCCTCTAGTTTGCGCAGTTGCGGCTTCTTCTTGTACCGTATGGTAACGCTGCCGCGTTCGCGAGTACTGAAAGCAAGAATCCTGCTCTCTTGCGGTACGAGCTGATAGCCCTTGTCGAGGATGTACTTCTCAATCCGGCAGCGCTTGATATTCACCTCCCCTGACGGCATACGATACACTACCGTTAGCGGCACCGCCGCGAGCTCTTCCTTGTCGGCGATTCGGCAGTGCAACATACCGGTATCGACGAAGAGCTTCTCAGGCACGTCTATGACCGAGTACATACCCGAAGCACGAATCACCAAGACGCGGTCGTACGGTGATACCCCGAACAAGCTCTCCCCGTTAGCGAGTCCATGACCGAGATAACCGCTGTCGCGGTCATACCGGAGCACGAGAGTGCGCGCGACCACCTCGCGCGCCGCGACCTTCTGAAACGACGCCATTTCCGAACGCCGCGCCGCACCGGCAGCATACTTCTCCTGCAGCTTATCGAGAAAGCCAATCGCGTATTTTCTTAGTCCACGCAGGTGTCCCTTGACCTCGGCAAGCCGCGTCTTGATTTCTTCCATCTCTTTTTTCGCGCGATTGATATCGTACAGCGAGATGCGCCGAATCGGGATGCGGAGCAGCCGCTCGATATCCTCATCAGTAACTTTGCGGCGTAAGCGCGAAACGAACGGTGCAAGCCCGCTGTACACCGCGGTGAACACCGCCTCTTGAGTCGTCTGTTGCTCGATCTCCTTATAGATGCGTTCTTCGATAAAGATGCGCTCGAGAGTGCGCGCGTGCAGGGTATCGTTGAGCTTGCCCTGTTCGAGCTCCAACTCAGCCCTCAGGATCTCGACAAGGTGATGGGCATGATATTCGATCACCTCGGTGACGGTCATCGAGATCGGACGCTCGTCGCGTATGACCAAGAGGTTCACCGGGACCTGTGTTTCACACTCGGTGAAGGCGTATAGCGAATCAACCACATCATCGGCGTAGACACCGCGCGCGAGCTTGATCTCGATCTCGACGTCCTCGCTGGTGTAGTCGTTAAGCCCGGCTATCTTCACCTTGCCTTTACGTGCCGCCTGCTCAACCGATGCAATCAAGCTCTCGGTGGTGGAGCCGAACGCCACCTCGCGCACCACGATGCGCTTAGGGTCGCTGGTATCCAGCCGTGCGCGGCTTCGAATCCGGCCGTGACCGTCATCGTACTCGGTTACGTCTAAGAAGCCGCCGGAGTAGAAATCCGGATAGAGCTCAAAGCCCTTGCCCTCGAGGCAGCGGCGCATAGCGCCGATGACCTCCGAGAGGTTATGCGGGAGAATGCGGGTAGACATTCCCACCGCTATGCCTTCAGCGCCGAGCAGCAACACATATGGGAGCTTGGCCGGGAAAACCGTGGGCTCCTTGCGGCGGCCGTCGTACGACGGCTCGTAAGCGGTGAGCTCAGGATTCAGCAGGGTTTCGCCCGCGAGCGGCCGCAAGCGACATTCGATGTAACGTGCCGCTGAAGGCTCATCGCCGGTGAGCAGGTTGCCGAAGTTACCCTGCTTCTCAATCAGGAGCTCCTTGTTGGCGAGGACCACCAGCGCTGAGTAGATCGACGCATCGCCGTGCGGATGATACTGCATGCAGTGGCCCACTACATTGGCTACTTTGTGGAACTTGCCGTCGTCCATCTCAAACAACGAGTGTACGATGCGTCGCTGTACCGGCTTGAACCCGTCGTCGAGGTGCGGGATCGCGCGATCCTTGATTACGTACGAGGCATACTCCAAGAAGTTACGATTCACTAAAGTGTGCACGTACGCCATTACACCAGGTTCTCCATGATGTAACCGCGCCGTTGCGGAGTATTCTTGCCCATAAAGAAGCTCAACGTGTCATGGACGCCCTTGATAGAGCGAATCGTCACCGGCATCAGCCGCATATCGGGACCGATGAATCGCCCAAACTCACTCGGCGAGATCTCACCGAGGCCCTTGAAGCGCGTAACCTCCGGCGAAGCAAGCTCTTCTACGGCGATATCCTTTTCACCCACCGAGTAACAGTAGCGCGTCTCTTTCTTGTTGCGGACCCGGAACAACGGCGTCTCGAGAATAAAGACGTGATTGGCGAGCACAACATCCTCATAGAAGCTCAAGAAGAAGGTCAGAAGCAGGTTACGAATATGGAAGCCGTCGTGATCCGCGTCGGTCGCCACCACGATGCGTGCGTAGCGTAGGTCTGCGATACCGTTCTCGATACCTAGCCCAACGGTCATGTTGTAGAGTTCCTCGTTCTTGTATATTTCAACCCGCCGCTTGGCGAACATGTTCTGCGGCTTACCACGGAGCGAGAAGATCGCTTGGGTGTAGACATCGCGGCTTGAAACCATTGAACCGGAAGCCGACTGTCCTTCGGTGATGAAGATGGTCGAGTGCTCGCCTCTTTCACCATCACCGAGGTGGTACTTACAGTCCTTCAGATTCGGAACCTTGAGCGCAACTTTCTTAGCGGCATCGCGCGCTTGATTGCGCACCGCTGTCAGTTCTTTGCGCAGGCGCTCGTTGCGTTGAATCTTGTCGGCGACCTTTTCGGCCGCCTTTGGATTCTTGTGCAGAAAATCGACGACCCCGCTCTTGACGGTGTTAGCCACCCAACTGCGAATCTCGGTATTGCCGAGCTTATTCTTGGTCTGACTCTCGAACATTGGGGTTCGCAACTTGACCGCGATCACCCCGACGACACCGTCACGAACATCGCTACCGCCGAACGACTTGCGGTAGAACTCGTTCACGCCTTTGAGGATACCTTCCCGAAATGCACTCTGGTGCGTGCCGCCATCGCTGGTGTACTGACCGTTCACGAATGAGAAATAACTCTCGCCGTAGTTGTCGGTGTGCGTGATCGCGAACTCGAGGTGTTCCTCGCGGCGATAGGCGATCTCGTACAGCGCCTCATCGCCGACCTCAGCATCCAGCAAATCGCGGAGACCGTCACGAGAGTAGAATCTCCGACCAGCAAACTCCAACGTGAGCCCGCTGTTTAGATAGGCGTAGTTCCAGAGCCGTTGCTCGACGAAATCGAGGCTGACCCCATACTCACCGAAGATCTCGCTATCAGGGCGAAACTCGACGTAGGTGCCGTCTTTTTCTTTGGACGAATTGCCCGACCGCTCGGACACCATCTCGCCGCGCGAAAACACCGCCTCTTTGTATGTTCCTTCGCGGAACGAAACCACGCGAAAGTGATCGGACAGCGCGTTTACGGCCTTGGTCCCAACGCCGTTCAGCCCAACGCTGAACTGAAACACATCATCGTTGTACTTAGCACCGGTGTTGATTGTAGAGACACACTCAACGACCTTGCCGAGCGGTATACCGCGTCCAAAGTCGCGTACCGCGAAAACGCCGTCCTTGTAGCGCACAAGGATGCGCCCCCCGTGCCCCATGATATACTCGTCGACGCTGTTGTCGATTACTTCTTTCAGGAGGATGTATACTCCGTCGTCGACGTCGGAGCCGTCACCGAGCCGACCGATGTACATACCGGTGCGCAGCCTGATGTGCTCCAGGCTGCTTAGGGTTTTAACCGCAGTTTCGTCATACGTAGCGGAGCGACGCCGGCCGCCGGCCGGTTTCTTTGCGCTTGCTCCGCTGCCGGCCCGCGATACGCCGGTGGTGGCGGGGCCCCCGGTCCCCTTCTTATCGGCATTCTTTGGTGCAGCGCTTGTGGTGTGTCCTGCTTTCTTTGCCATAGGTGCTCGCGCGTAGTTATACCGAACAACCCCAAACCTGGTAAAGACCACCGGCACACATACCGTTCGCCGGCGGCCTTGCCGGTGTTCCTTACTATACGCTCGATCGAGGTCAGGAGTGCTCAGGTTCCGGTTGCGACCGGCACTTCCTCGGGGGCTTCTTTCTT
>PWQX01000174.1 GCA_003556605.1 Spirochaetaceae bacterium | reverse complement strand
GCGACGGCCGGCGGCAGTTCGGCTACCATGGTGTTGTCGCCGCAGACGGGACAACGCATGGCCCGCTGCCGGCCTTCGGGGCTGGACTGGAGCCGCATTCAAGCGTCCCAAGACTATACCTTCCTCATGCTGTACGCCGAGATGGACCTCGACTCGGATCTGCGCCGTATCTGGAGCACCCGGCGTATTGAGAGCTTGAGCGCCAGTTTTCGCAATTACCTTGAAACCGAGCTCGCCGATCACCAGGCACGTACCTGGATGTGGCACGACACCGCAGGCCTGCTGCTACTACCGTTCGACGGCCAGCACTGCCTGGTGCTGCGTGACTGCGTTCGGCTAATGCTCTCGCAGACTCTGATGGCGGTGGAGCATCTTGACTTATCACACGCTGTGGGGTTTCGCCTTGCGCTCACGACCGGCGAGACTACGTACCAGAACAGCGGCCAGACCGGCGGCATCATCTCCGACTCGGTCAACTTTGTGTTCCACCTCGGGAAGAAATACCTGCGCCCCGGACAGTTTATTGTCGGGGAGGAGGTGTTATGGTTGGCCGACCCGCGCCTGCGTAAGCTCTTCACCTTTGATAAGCGCTATGAGAATCGAGAGTTGCATCGAATGTACCACGTGCTGTAAAAGCGAGCGTGCCCGGTGCGTAACGGCGCGGAGACGGTGACGGCGGCACACAATACGGAGGCGGTGCAAGAAAGGCGGGAAAAGGCCCCGAGCAACGCTCGGGGCCGAGGTGGAGGGTACCTTGCGGAAGCAAACGCTCGCCGAGCGGATGCATCTTTTTTTCATTTAGATATCGTAATACAACGAGAACTCCCACGGATGCGGCCGCAGGTCCAACGCGGTGACCTCGTTCTCCAGTTTGTAATCGACCCAAGTCTCGATGACATCTTCGGTAAACACGTCGCCTCGAAGCAGGAAATCGTGATCGGCCTCGAGCGCCTCTAAGGCGGCGCGCAAGCTGCCCGGCGTTTTTGCGACTTTGGCCGCTTCTTGCGGCGGCAGGTCGTAGATGTCCTTATCCAGCGGCTCACCGGGGTCGATCTTGTTCTGAATACCGTCTACGGCAGCCATAACCATCGCGGCGAAAGCGAGGTAGGGGTTTGAGCTCGGGTCGGGACAGCGGAACTCAAAGCGCTTGGCTTTCTCGCTGGCGGAGTACATCGGGATGCGTACCGCCGCCGAGCGGTTGCGCTGTGAGTAAGCCAAGTTTACCGGCGCTTCAAACCCGGGGACAAGGCGCTTGTAGCTGTTGGTTGTCGGGTTGGTGAATGCCAACACGGCCGGGGCGTGTTTCAGAAGTCCTCCAATCGCGTACAGGGCAGTCTGCGACAGACCGGCGTAGTTGTCACCGTAGAACAAGTTCTTGTCGCCCTTCCACAGCGACATATGAATGTGCATACCACTGCCGTTGTCGTTCCAGATAGGTTTCGGCATGAAAGTCACTGTCTTGCCGTGCTTCTTCGCAGTGTTCTTGATGATGTACTTGTACTTCAGCAGGTTGTCGGCCATAGAGACCAGCCTGCCGAAACGCATATCGATCTCACTTTGGCCGCCGGTGGCAACCTCATGATGATGTGCCTCTACCGGAATGCCCATTGACTCCATCGTCAGCATCATTTCCGTACGAATGTCGTGTACGCTGTCCGACGGCGGTACCGGGAAGTAGCCTTCTTTGTAGCGCGGCTTGTAGCCGAGGTTCGGCCCTTCGTCTTTGCCCGAGTTCCAGCGCCCTTCCACTGAGTCGAGAAAATAGTACCCCTCGTGCTCGTTTTGGTCGAAGCGGATGTCGTCGAAGATGAAGAACTCGGCTTCAGGACCAAAGTATGCGACGTCGGCAACCCCGGCGCTCACGAGGTAATTCTCGGCCTTGCGCGCGATATTGCGGGGGTCACGGGTGTAGTCTTCGCCGGTAATCGGGTCACAGATGTTGCAGATCATTACCAGTGTCTTGTGCGTGGTGAACGGATCGATAAACGCCGACTCGGGGACCGGTTTCACTATCATGTCCGATTCATTAATCGTCTGCCACCCGCGGATACTCGAGCCGTCGAATCCAAGGCCATCCTCGAAAGCATCGGCGTCGATTGCGTGGGCCGGGACCGAAAAATGCTGCCACAGTCCGGGGAAGTCCATGAATCGCAGATCGACGACCTGTACGTTTTCTTTCTCCATGAGAGCGAGTACATCTTGTGGAGAGTTCGTCAAACCCATGTTGTGCTCCTTATTGCGTCATTATCCTGCTACATTGCACTGCAAGTAGCGTGCCAGGGCTAAAACACCAATGTAACTTCATTTTCCGTAATGATCTATAGACGCCCCCACAGAGCGTACACTTAGCCACTCAGTCAATTTTATTACGCCTATGTAGGTTTTGGCTAGTTCAGCCTACGCGAACGTAGTGCTTTCACGCGTTGCTTGCTCGGCTGCGGCGGCTTCCGGCTTGGTTACGATGTACTTTTTCACGAAGCCGCTGGGCCGATAGGTCATCTTTGCCTGTCGCATTCCCGGATCTCCAAGGTCTTGCTCGCGGTTGATGTAGACGTAGTGTTTCGGCAGCACCGCCGCGAACGCTCGGTTGATAAACTGGTAGATCCCCTTATAATCGCCGATTGCCTTCTCGAAATGTACCGCGAAGCTCCGTCCTTTGGCCACCGGTTCGCCGAGCGTGTAGGCGGCAGGATCGCCGTCTACTTCCACGAGGTAGCCGCTGAGCTTGAGGTCGCGCATATATAGGAGCGCCTCTCGTGCCGCCTGGTAATCGCCGGCATCTTCGCGCTGCTCTGTCCAGCGGTCAAGTACCCGCAGCGCCTTTTCGGAGTCCGCCTTGCGGATTGGGTACTCCGCGTAGTCGTAGTTGTTCATGAACGCGCGAATGAGGTTGCGCTTCTTGTGGTACTTTCGGCCCGGCAGCGCCTCTAAAGCGCTTCTGAGATACAGGTAATCGAAGTTGTCGCGGTCCTCGTGAACGCTGTAGCCCATGCGCTCGAGCGTTACTCGTGAACTGTCGGCGAACCGCTCGGCGAGGCCCTTCAGGTAGTCGTGGCACTCAAAAAGCTCGCGGACGATACCCTTGTCCTCGGGCAGGCCGCACGGCAGCATAAAAAAACGTTTGCCTTCTTTGCTTCCGGAGATCCCCAAGTGCTCGTCGGTCAAACTGGTGACGCGGTAGCCGTAGGTGTGCCGAAACAAATACAGGTTTGCGAAGGTTAGCTCAGAGATACCGTCAGGCAATAGCGCCAGGTCCGGATGAAGCGCCGGTTGCATCTCGAACGAGATTGGTGCGAACTCTGGAAATTTCGGTATGCTCATAAAGTCTCTATACTACGGAAAAACCGCCGCTTCGGCAAATGGGGCGGATCGCTCCGTTGCAACCAGCCGGCAAGAACCGGTCTCTACGCAGCCTCGCTCAACGCTCCGGCCGGCTCACAGGGCCTCCGGCGGCATTCACGCGCCCGCGCTCGTGCACGCGCTCGTAGCGCATCGCGCTCAACAATCCGCGCGCCATGAACATCATCACGATCGCGAAAGGCAGCGCAGCGAGGATCGCCATACGCTGGAGGGCCTCAAGCCCACCGGACACCAACAACACCGCTGCAGCGCTGGATTGCAGCACTCCCCACGTGATTCGTTTCCAGAGCGGGGGCATGAGTTGGCCTTGTGAAGACATCATCGCCAACACGTATGTCGCCGAATCGGCCGAGGTCACGAAGAACACCGAAAGTAACAGTAGGGTGACGGCGGTCAGTATCGATGCTCCCGGATAGTAGGAATACACCTGAAACAGCGCGGTCGGCACTTCGGCAACCGCGCGTTCAGCGATTGAGATGCCGCGTTCGAGCTCCAGATGGAGCGAGGCGCCCCCGAACACCGCGAACCAGAAGAAGGTCAGCAGTGCCGGTACCGCCAATGCACCTACCACGAACTCGCGAACCGTTCTCCCGCGCGAAATGCTCGCAACAAACAGCCCAACGAACGGCGACCAAGAAATCCACCAAGCCCAATAGAACAGCGTCCAGGATTGTGTCCACTCATGGCCTTCAAACGGGTTTACGTCGAGGCTGCGCGGGATCAAGGCCGCGAGATACTCGCCGATGGTGGTGGTGAAAACATTCAGGATGTACGCGGTGGGGCCGAGGATCAACATCGCCGTCATTAACAGTAGCGCCACAATCACGTTCCCGCGGCTGAGGACCTGAATACCTTTGTCGAGACCTACCATACTCGAGATCATATACAACACCGTTACTACCGCGATCACGCCGAGTGTTGTTCCCAGACCGGCGGCTATCGGCAGGACCTCAGCGAGTCCTCCGGTTATCTGCATCGCGCCGAGCCCGAGCGAGGTCGCGATCCCGAACACGGTGGCGAATACCGCCAGGATGTCGATCGCGTAGCCGCTTGGCCCGTAGATGCGATCTCCGATGAGCGGGTAAAAGCAGCTTGAGATCAGCGGCGGCATGCCGCGGCGAAAGGAAAAGTACGCGATTGAGAGGCTCATGACTATATAGATTGCCCACGGGTGTAGGCCCCAGTGAAAGAAACTGTACGCTACCGCGAAGCTGGCGGCCTCTCCCGACTGCGGGGTGATGTAGACCGGCGGCTCCAGATAGTGACTCAGCGGCTCGGCCACTCCCCAGAAGATGAGGCCGATGCCCATACCGGCGGCGAACAGCATGCTGAACCACCCGAAATAGCTGTACTGCGGCTTCTCGGCGTCCTGTCCCAGCCGAAGCCGGCCATAGGGCCCGAACGCCATATAGAGACTGAACACCAGAAAGGCGAACGCGGCGAGCAGGTATCCCCAGCCGAAACCCGCGATAACCAACTCGTGGAGGTGCGTGGTGATTGCATCGAGCTGCTGGGGCGCGACGATCCCGGCCACAACGAATAGCGCGACCACTGCGAGCGAAATAGTGAATACGGCGTGCTTACCCAGCATCGCGGGTATACTCCTTTAGGCTGCTGCGGGCAAAGATCAAGACAGAGCAGCGCGCATTGTAGGCAACGGCCTCTGCGGTAGAGCCGAGCATCGTTGAAAGCGCGCGCTCATTGTCGGCCTTTCCGATGACCAAGACATCAACCTGGCTGCGATGTGCCTGCCGTACCACTGCGGTCCGTGGGCGACCCACTACTGTAAGCGTGCGTACCGTGCGGCCGGACTCGCGGCACTCCTCAGCTAGGCGCTGGAGATCCGCTTCAACTAGCGCCAGTCGCCGGCTTTCAGCCCAAGGATCCGGAGCCCGCTCGCCGGCATGGAACAGCATGAGCTCGCCTCCGGCAGGGCGGCGGCTCTTGAGATACGGAATAACCGCGCGGTCGGTGTCCTGGAAATCAGTCGCGTACATGATCGAAAGAACCTCGCCGGCGGGCGGTGTCCGCTTCGACTTGTACACGAATACCGGTATGTTCGCGAGTCTGACGATGTCTTTGGTGACACTTCCCACCAGGCTGCGCTGTATCCAACTCTTACGACGCCACGGATAGGCGATCAGGTCGCACTCTTCCTCGTTTGCAGTCCTGACCGCAGTGATCGCCACCGAGCCGGAGTGCACCACCGCGCGGCAATTGTACCCCGCCTCTCGCAGGACCGCAGCTCGGCTTTGAAGCTCGCGCTCACGCCGACCTGGACGCGGCCCGGAGTGAACGTGCAGCAGCACAACGGTACGGGCTCCAAGCGCGTCGAGCGCGGCGACCATGCGTTCAACCGCTGCGGCGCTCTCTTTGAGACTCAACGGCACTAAGACGGTTTCAAACACGGAGTCCTCTACAACCGGGCGCGGGATAGCAGTTTGTCCCAGTCATACCAGAATCAGCCGTAATTTACCAGGAGTCTCAGCGCGCCGGAACGTAATTAGAACCTTGTAGAGAGAAGCTGGGGAGCTTTAGACTCGGTAATTCCTTGTAGGGACGAATTGCTGTTTTTCGAAGGCCCCCCTCCCGGCGGGAGGGGGCGGGCCGGTAACGGGCGTTTCTAGGGCTTCTCCGCCGCCCTAAAAAGGATCTTGAGCCGGCGGGAGTTCACCGTCCTGGGGTGGCTGCTCGGGAGCCGGTGCCGGCTGCGGCGGAGCTGGTTGCTCGGGCATCGGCTGCTCGGGAGCCGGTGCCGGCTGCTCCTGCGGATCGTCGGCAGGCGGCTGAGGGTCGGGAAATCCCTCGGTATTGCCTGTCCCCGGGAACCCCTCATCGGCTTCCGGAAACCCGTTATCCGGCTCTTCGAAACCGTTGTCGAGGTCCGGCTCTTCGTCCCACGCCTCTTCCCAGGCATCGTCGTCAAACGGGTCCTCGGCGTCTTCCCACGGATCGTCTTCCCACGGATCGTCGGGCGGCGGCGCGAACTCATCATCCGGCATGTCGGGGAGGGGCTGCTCGGGGTGAGGTTCATCAGGATCCGGTTGCTGAGGCGCCGGTTGCTGAGGCGCCGGAGGCGCATCCGGCGCAGGCAAATCCACTTGGGCGCGGACCACTGTCGGTCCGATCACAAGCATGAAGCCGGTGATCATCGCCGTGCTGTAGTGCGCGACTTTTCTGCTTATCCGCATTTGCGTGCTCCTTGTCGTTAGTGTGGTGACACTTCGCGACGGCGTACAACCGCCCTATAACCATGTGGCAGCAAGATTTCGTTGATCGTTCTGCTTTGTAAAATTTAGAAGCAGGGCAATCCAGAAGCAATCCACAGTGTGTGAAGATCGTGTCAAGTGAACGCGCCGAACGCCGTCAAACGCGACTGAGTACAGCTTGCGCTCGGACCGGCAATTTGATACCGTCGAGCGCATGGTACATCCCCGGCACGGTCTCCAGACGCTTGAACACGAACGACAGTGGTTTGAGCAGGATCTGCTCGCACGATTCACCCGCTACGTGCAGGTGCATACCACATCCGATCGACGTAATCCCAACACGCCGTCTACCGAGGGGCAGCGTGAGCTGGCGCGGATAGTAGTATCCTAGCTGAAGGAACTCGGCGTTACCGAGGTTGAGCTCAATGAGCACAGTTATGTGATTGCGCGTATACCGGCCACCCCGGGTTGCGAAGATGTCCCTGCCGTTGGGTTTCTTGCGCATCTCGATACCTCGCCGGATATGACCGGCGAGGGAATTACGCCGCTGGTGCACCCTGACTACGACGGGGGGCCGCTCGTGCTCGGGAATGGTTACCGCCTTGATCCGGCCGATTCGCCGGCGCTGCGCGACTACATCGGTGAAACCATAATCACGAGCGATGGTACCACGCTGCTCGGTGCCGACGATAAGGCCGGGGTCGCCGAGATTGTCACCGCAGCGTCGTACCTCATGAGGCATCCCGAGGTCCGACACGGCTTGATTGAGCTGCTGTTCACTCCGGATGAGGAGATAGGCCGCGGTATGGATCGGTTTCCGCTGGATCACTTGCAGTCTCGCTTCTGCTACACTATTGACGGCGGACTTGAAGGCAGTGTGGAGCCCGAGTGCTTCAACGCCTATCGGGTGCGCGCTAAGATCTCCGGTCACGTTATCCATCCCGGCTACGCGCGCGGCAAGCTGGTGAACGCCAACATTGTAGCCGCTGAGTTCGTTTCGGGGTTGCCTCGTAACGAATCGCCTGAGGCGACCGATGGACGTTTCGGCTTCTACTGTCCGGTTGAAGCACGCTCGCAGTTGGGTTCCGCCGAGGTTGACGTCATTGTTCGAGACTTTGAGATGAGCGAAGTCGAGCGTCGTCTTGAGTACCTTGAACGGCTGGCGCGCAGTCTGGAGGCGAAGTTCCCGGGGGCACTGGTGGAACTGCAGCCCGAACGGCAGTATTGCAACATGCGTGACGCGATCACCCGTAATCCGCAGATTCTTGAGTTGGTTCAGCACGCGATTCGCGCGCTGGGTGTGGAGCCGCAACTGCGCAACATCCGCGGAGGAACCGACGGTGCGCGTCTCACCGAGATGGGCGTGCCCACGCCGAACGTGTTCTCCGGAGCGCAGAACCTTCACGGCCGCTACGAGTGGGTGGCGCTGCGGGCGATGGTGGCTGCCGCAAAGACCGTAGCCAACATCGCGACGGCGTTGGCAGAGCGCGCAACCGGATAACGGTACCGCAGGGCAAGTGCGGTTGGTAGTCCCGGTAAGCCAAGGCTATCGGTGCCGGCGGCCTACCGGCGGTCAGCCGGAGTACTGCCGGCGGCCGCTCAGCGACACAGGCGCGGCACGCGCCCGGTTGGGCTGCAGATGACCTCGTACGCGATGGTGCCGGTGAGGTTGGCAACGTCTTCCGCATTCGGCCCCGCCCGATCCGGACCGAACAGGGTGACCGGGTCGCCGAGCTGCACTTCTGCGTCGGTACCGACATCTACCATAAACTGATCCATACAGATGCGCCCTACAATGGGATAACGCTTACCCCGAATGAGCACTTCGCCTTGATTCGAAAGCAACCGGTTGAAACCGTCGCCATAGCCGGCCGGTACGGTTGCTATTGTAGTATCGCGGCTACTGCGGTAGCTCAAACCGTACGAGATTCCGGTGCCCTTCGGCACGCGCTTGATGAACACCACCGTTGAGCAGAACTCCATCACCGGCTTGAGAGGCAAGAGCCGCTCTTGATCTCCGGACGGATAGTATCCATAGACGGCGATACCCGGCCGGACCATATCGAACCAAGCCTCGGGGTATTCGAGAACCGCAGCTGAGTTTGCCGCATGCACCAGACCGGGGTCTATGCCGGCGGCCTTTATCTCGGCGACTACATCCGTGAGCGTGGAGGCCTGCTTGCGGGTGAAGGTGGAGTTCGGGGTGTCGGCTACCGGGAAATGCGTGCAGATTCCGTTGAGATGCAGGTTGCCGGCCGCGGCAATACCGCGGGCGAGCTCCAGCGCCTCGTCGGGCCGGCAGCCGATGCGCCCCATCCCAGTGTCGACTTTGAGATGGACGCCCAGTTTTCGCCCGGCGCCGGCGGCAACGCGGTTGAGCTCGGCTATATACCCCGCCTCGGCGACAAACGGTGCGAGCCGCAGGTGCACGATTTCGTGGAACTCGTCAGGGCTCGTTAAGCCGAACAGCAGGATGGGCGCTTGAATCCCGTGCTCGCGCAGCCGGCGCCCCTCACTGACCGTCGCAATCCCTAGATACTCGGTGCCGACCGAAAGGGCCGTTTCGGCTACCGGGCAGGCGCCGTGGCCGTAGGCGTCGGCCTTAACCGCTACGCAGAATAACGGCCGTGATCGCGCATCGCCTCCGCGCGGCGCGTTGCGCCTGCGTTCGGCAGCCGTGTGCTGCATCAGGGTTCTGATATTGTGCTTGAGGTTCTCAAGATGGATAACCGCTTTCGTCGGACGCATAATGGTGCTGCATCATAAAGCCGGAGCAGAAATTTGAAAAGGCCCGGCCTCGTGGTAGATTCTCTAGGTGAGAAGAAAATGCGTAAACTAATGGTGTGCGCGGTGGTGTGCGCGGCAGTCGCGGCGATCTTACTGGCGATGTTCGCCTGCGAAGGTCGCCCGTTCGTGCTTGAAATCGACAACGGCGATACCGCAATAGAGCTTGAAAGCATTGAAGCGGGGGCCATTGTCTCCGACGAAATCGAGGTCGTGCTCAAGTTGCGTAACAACCCGGGCAGCGAGCCCGAAGGTCTCAGGCTCCATTGGGCCGTGCGCTCCGCGCAGACCGCGGAGGTACTGCTTGAGCGCTCGCTTGAGCTCGACAGTCCGTACGCCGCGGCGAAGCTCACCTTGCCGGAAGAGCTTTCTCCTGGGCTTTATGTCTTGGAGGTTACGCTGTATCACGATGAACAGCTTGTGGAGCGGCATGAGCGCGAGTTCTTTCGCAGTTTCGGTAGTTACGAGTTCGTGCGCGTTTCCTCCTACCCCGCCGCGTTCGCGCCGGACTCAGAAGGTATTCTGGTAGCTCGCATCGAGCATCCGGGGGCAGCTCCGCCGTTCGTGCGGGTGCGCTTTGCCGGTCAGGATCGTACGGCGATAGTTAAAGACGGCCGGTTCGAGGTTGTGCTTCACAGCCCAAAAGCCGAAGGCGTCTACGTTGCGCGTTTTGAGCTGTTTCCGGTCCGCCCGCCTGCGGGGCGGTCTGATTATGATTTTGACGGCCCGGTGGTGCACAATCACAAACTCATTGTGAAAGATCGGCCTGTCGCCGAGCTCTCGAGCGAAGACCGGCGCTTCTCGCAGTTCAGGCTGCGCGGGAACCTGCGCGACACGGGGTTGCGGCCAAAGCTGTCGGCCGAGTCCTCGGAACGCGCCTCGGTGATCGGGGAGCCGCGGCTTGCGGTGCGCGATGAAGTGTTCGGGTATTGGCTCGAGGCCGGTGACGGGTTCGAGGTCTCCGACTTCCTGCTGCCGATGCAAGACGGGGTGGTGCAAGCCTTCACACTTGCGTTCGGTATATACCTTCCCGAGGACCAGCGCGACCGGCACGTTTTCAGTACCGTGGTCGACGCCGAGCGGCCGATCGGCGTCACAATCTCAATCGGTCAAGAAGGCAGGCTGGTGCTCTCATTATTCTCGGGAGACGAAAGCGTGACGGTGGAAAGTGACGAGCGGGTTTTCGCCGCTGGGGTATCGTCCCGAGTGCGGGTCACGGTGCAGCCCCAGCCCGAGGGGACCGCCGTGCGCGTGTCCGATCGCCGCGGAGTGCGCTTCGAGCAGATCATCACCGGCTTTGGTGCAGAGGAGTGGAAGCCCGGTGCGTTCAAGCGGCGTGACATTCGCGATGAGGCGAGCGGGCGCTTGCAGAGCGTTGCTGCCGGACGTACGGTAGTCGGCGGCGATGACGGATTCTATGGGATTATCGAGTCGTTTTCCGCCTCTGCCGGTGGTCTAGTCGCTGACTCAAGCGGCCGCAGCGATGTATACTGAACTGCAGCCGGTTTGCGGGCAACTCTCTGGGTAGGGGTGAGCGGACGATGGGGATACGGAGATACGGGGTTCTGGCGGCGGCTTGGCTCTGTACGCTACCGCTTCTCATCGCGGCGCCCTCGGCTGAGGGCCAAGAGTTCTCCGATCGTCAGGAGATTGCGATCTTTCGTCTCGACTACTACGGCGCTCCGCGTGACCCGGTCGCCCGCGAACGAACAACCGTGCAGTTTGGTCGTATCTTCGGTTACGAGCGCCGTGTAGAGTCCGAGACGACCGATATCTTCCGTCGTGCGGTTGGGGCGGTAGATGAACACATCCGGAGCGTCTTCATCAATCTCGGGCGCTTTGATGTTATCGGTCTCAATCATCGCCTTGATGCCGAGAATGTAGAGTCGTTCGTTGATCTGCTGCGCGAACGCCGGGAGCGTGCCGTAGAGCTTCCTGAGGCAGTGCTGCTCGGCGAGGAGGCGTTTACCGAAGAAGACTTCGATCGTTTGGTAGGCGGGTTCACCATCGTCATACCTTCGGTGTCGTACTACAACGTCGCCCACAGGGGCAGCGAGTACGAAGCCGAGATTGAAACCTCTTTCACGTTCATCGACGCCACGGATTATGCAACCATTGACCAGTTTTTTGTCCGCACGAGCGGCAGCGACACAAACGCGGTCAGTGCGATGCGCCAAGCGGTGAACGGCATAGCCCCGCAGCTGAGCTTTCAACTGCGGAATATGAATATGTTTCAGCTGCGCAGCGGGGTGCTTGATGTCGCCGGCCGTACGGTAATTCTCGAGCTGGGACGGAATCTGGGTGTGAAACGCGGCGATGAGTTTGCGGTGGTGCGCGAACGCCGGACTGCCACCGGCCATCGTACCGTGGACGAGACCGGTATGATCGTGATCAGCGAGGTGCGTGAGGAGTTTTCGATTGGGCGTTTGCTGTACGCCAACCCCGGTGTTGAGGTGGGCGATCAGCTGCGCGAGGTGCCGCGGTTCGGTATCGATTTCACGCCGTACGGCAACGTGATTGTACCGCTCAACCGGCGGTATGAACGCAGTACCTTTGTTCTGGGCATCAAGGGCACCGCAAGTCGGGGCTACTACCGCTTCAGACCGCAAGCGGGGTTCGAGATTCCGTTCACCGGAACGCTTTTGGCATTCCTGTTTCCGGCAAATGTGTACCTCGGAGCCGAGAGCAACTGGTATCTCGGGAGGCTCAAGCTCAATCCCGCTTTCGGAGTCGGGTTGGGCGGCGCGGTCCCGTTTGACGATTCACTGTTCGGAAATGACTTCTACACTACCCACGTCGGCGGCAATGTCAAACTCGCTGCGAGCTACTTGATTACGCGCGACAATATGCTGGTCGCGGAGCTGGGGTTTGCGCAGTGGTTCGGCTTATACGACAAAGTGTTCAACGAAACGGTAGTGGACCGCTTTTTCGGCAGTTACGGTGGAATTGTGGTCGGGCTGGGGCTAACCTTTAAGTGAGCGCCGGGCTGTACGGTACGCGCGGCCACGTATACGCATGGCGTGGAGAACCAAGCACGAGCCCGGAGTTCAAGGAATATCAAGGGGTTATGACAATGCTTTTGCGATCGGCCGGTGCGCGATTCGTGCTGTTGATGCGTTTTGCACTTGTTCTCACCGCGGGGCTCAGCGCTTGTGCCGGCGGACCCGAAGTCCGTTCGGGTGATGAGGCGCGGGCGGAAGACGAGACCTACTATGGGGCGGGGCGTGGTGAAACTTTGGGGACGGCGATGAACGCAGCAAAGATGGATGCAGTGCGCAATGCGGTGATTGATCTGATTGGTGAAGAGACCGAGCGGCGCAACGCCGAGACGTTGGAAGATGTGCTGTACTCCACCCGCAATCCGAACCGGTTCGTATACAATGAAACAATGGAGCGGCTCCGTAGCGAGAACCTCGGGAGCATTGACGAGATGGACATGGTGTTCGAGCTGCGCATCCGTGTTGATATCCCCGCGGTTCAGTCGGTTCTCGATGCCAACCGTATCGTTGCGCAGCCGGGGTCGCCCGTTGCCGGGGTGGGCGATGAGGCGAGCGTCCCCGGAATGGCCCCCGCCGATTCGGCAAGGGCCGATGCCCGGGAGGCAGATACCCTCGCCCGTGCCGACCGCCACGAGGCGTGGGCGGCAGCGTCTCCCGAACAGCGGAGCTTCATCAGCCGGTATATCGACACCATGAGCTACATGGTGTATTTCAACGAAGACTCGGATGCCGATGAGTTCGTGCGGCAGAACGCAGTTGCGCAGGCAAACCGCTACCTTGCGAGCAACGGTTTTCTCGCGATCGATACTGCACAAGTCGAGCGCCTGCGCCGCGATCAGGAGTACATCTACGAGGCCGAGACCGGCCGCGAGATTGGGATGCTGCAGTGGATCGCACAGCGTCTGAACGCGGATGTGTACATTGAGATCGACCTTGAGACATCGCACGAAAGCCGGAGTGATAACCATTACGGCACTGCGCACGTGACGATGCGGATATTCGAGACCTCTACCGGGCAGCTGCTCGGCGCGGTCACGCGGCAGAGCCCGCGCACCTTTAGCCGCAGCGGGACGCGCGAAGCGGTGTTGAACGCGGTGCAGTCTACGGTGTACCAAGCGATGCCGGTGGCAGTAGAGCAATCCGAGCGCCAGATGCAAGGGTATCTGTCACGGGGGGTCCGCTACGAGCTGGTGATTCAAAACACACTCGATGCGCGCATGATGAGCGAGTTCAGGCGGCGACTCAGGCCGCGAGTGTCGGAGCTCATCACGGTTTCGCAAACCGCTGATGAAACCCGGTATACCGTGTATTACTTCGGCCGGATCGACGACCTTGAGGACCTGTTGTACGAGACCTCCGAGCTGGTGCCGGGGTTGCAGAATATGTATCACGTACTGACGCGAGGAAAGTCGATGACGCTCGACACCGGTCTGTAGACTCGGGTGTTGTGCGAAACGCATACATGGCGGCGCGGTTCCGCGCAGCAGATATGAGGAGGACGGAATGAAGGCGGGTTCACGATTACTGATGATGACTGTGTTGGCGGCGGTGCTGAGCGCTGCGTGCGCAAGCGCGCCGGATGAGGTGCCCGAGCGCGCCCCGATACCTGAGCCCACGGCTCGCCGGCCGGAGACGCTGGATCACCGCAACTACAAGTGGGGAACACCGGTCCCCGAGTGGGTCACGATGGAGATCGACGAGCTGGAAGCACTGGAGCAGTACGAAGACTACTACATTTTTCGATTCGAGTCTCCGCGGGCGCAGAGTCTGCAGGGTGCTGAGCTGTGGACACAACAGTTTACCGCGCAGAGCGGTATCGCCCAAGAGGTGGAAACACGTGTGCAGACCCGCTTCGCCGGTGCCGCCGCTGGCGATATGGACCTGGTAGAGAACTACATGGAGCAAGTGGTCGCGAGCATTTCCGATACAACAGTGTCGGGCTACCGGCGCGCACGCGATTACTGGGTGAAGATGCGCTACTACGACCCCGACGGCAGTGTCGAGGAAGACGCCTACACCTATGTTGTGCTGTATACCATCCCGCAGGAGACGCTTGATCGCATGGTACAGGATGCGCTTGATCGCAACGACGGCAGAGTGGAGAGTGACGAAGAGCGCACGGTGCGTGATCGGGTGAAGGAAGCGTTTGAGCGTGGTTTGTAATCGCGCGTGATCGTGGGCGGCTGCACGTGCCGGAGGTTGTGGTGATTCGAAACGCCATTGTGACAGGCGCTTGTATCACGGTAGCGGCGTTGATTGTAGGGTGCGCGGGCTCGCCGAGCGCCTACGACAGCGAGGCGCCCGAGTGGGTGGTCGAGGCGCCGCGTGCCGATGCGGAGTACGAGTACTTCGTTGCGGCCGGCAGCAGCCCCGGCGGTGATGCCGCCGAGGCGGAGCAGCGGGCTTCCGGCGCGTTGATCGATGAGATCGTTCGGTATCTGGGAGTACGAGTGACCAGCGAAACGAGCGCTACCGCACGTGCGTCACTGGAACAGTTCGAAACCAATGTTGAGCAGCAGATCACCCAGCGGGCCGATGCGCGTCTGTCCGGTTTTCGCATCACCGCGCGATATCGACACGAACGCGGGCAGGCGGTTACGGTTTACTTGCTGGGTCAGTACGAGCGCAGCGCGCTGAGCGCCGAGCGCGAGCGCTTGCAGGCCCTGTTTCAGGAGCGCGAGGATGCGGTGGCTGAGCCCGAGCGCCGAGCACAACGGCTTGAGCTGGAGGGCGATTATTACCGCGCGCTCGGCAAGTACCTCGAGGCGGCGAACGCAGCTGCCACGTCGGAGCTGGAGAACGCAGATCTGCATGCCGAGCGTAACTTGGCCTCGGCCCGGCGTCTGCTGAGTGCGATGAGTCTGAGCAAGCGCACCGACGGGCTGGAAACCACAGTGCGCAGTTCGTTCGAACAGCCGTTTGAGCTTGCAATCTCGGTCAACGATGAGCCTGTTCCCGGCGCGCGCGTGCGCGTTGCGTACCCCGATGCGCGTGCCGACGGGCGGCCGGGGATGCGCAGTCGGGTGATGACGGCCGACAACAACGGCGTGCTACGGTTTTACCCTCCGGTGCCGCGGTTCGTAGGGGTTCAAACCGTCACGATGTCGCTTGATCTGGAACCGTATCTGTCTTCGCTGTCCGAGCTGGAGGTACGCTTTCGGCCGCAGCTGGATACGCTGCGCCGCACCGCACTCGAGTCGCAAGCGGTGTTCCGCTATGACGTAGGATCACGCGCTCGCACCGTGCCCACGGGTGTGGCTTTTCTTGATACCGATCTTGTGGGAAACGCAACCGGCGCCGCGGGCACCCGCTCGGGGATCGTGGATGCGCTGAGCCGAGCGGAGTTCACAGTGCGTCCGGTTGCACCGGACCCCGAGCTGCTGCGGGCGGAGGATCACGCCCGCCTGATCGAAACTGTGCGCGAAGAGTACGATGAGGCGCTGGAGCGCCTGGTTGTCGGCCGGGCACGGATCGATGAGTTCACCGAGAACGGCGGTGTAATCGTACGGGTGTCCGGGAGCATAACGGTGCTTGACCTCGAGACCGGCGAAGTGCTGTACTCCGGCAGCGCTACCCAGCGCAGCCGTGCCAACTCACCGGAAGGCGCCGTTTCGTCAGCGTTCCGGGCTCTCGGCGATCGCTTCGGCGATCAACTGGCTGCGGTACTCCCGTAGAACCGCCGGCGCCGTGTGCTGCACCGGTGATCGCCCTCGGTGCCGGCGCGCAGGCGGCGCAGCTTAGCCGGCGGCGCTGCTTGTAGTTCTGTGCGCTGCAACGCGGTTCATCACCATGCCCGGGTCGTCCGAGACCAATCCGGCTACCTCAAGAGCCAATAAGCGGTCAACTTCCTCGTGGGTGTTTACCGTCCATGGCACAAGTGGATAGCCTTCTATACGGTTATACCAGAACCGCGTCACTGCGTTGACCTTACGCTGGTTGGGTTTCAGCACGTCGCAGCGGGCGATGAACCGCCCTTGCCCGTTGCGCATCAGGCGTGGAACACTACGGCTGTTGGAGTATATTACGGCGGTGGGGATGCCGGTCTGTAGCTCGGCGAACCGTTTAACCGGATACGGGTTGAATGAACTGACCATAGTTCGCTTTTCCAGTCCGAACTCATCAATCAAACGGGCCAACGGTTCCTCCATCCCTGAGGGTTCGCGGTCTTCGTGCTTGAGCTCGATATCATAGTACACCCGGTCTCCAAGCAGGGCGAACACTTCGGTCAACAGCGGTACGCGTTCGGACTCGAACTCGCGCGAGAACCATGCGCCCGCCGAGCGCCGCCGCAGCTCCTGGAGCGAGTGCTCCTCGACCAGACCACCCTCACCGGTAAGCCGCGAGAGCTCGTAGTCGTGGATTACAACAAGCTCGCCGGTGGCGCAGCGATGAACATCGAGCTCTACACCAGGCACGCCGCGCGCAAGCAGCAAGCGGAACGCCGCGAGGGTATTCTCGGGCGCCTCGGCTGAGTAGCCGCGATGACCGAATACAATCGGGCGCTCGGCATCCGGAAACAACGCGATTCGCTCTCGGCTCATTGTTCCTCCTCGTCCAACCTGCGACGCAACGTGTCGAGTTGCTCGTCGGCTTCAACGTGTGAAATGTTCTCTTTGAGCTGCTGATCGCTTCCCACCACTTGCTCAAGCTGCTCGAGCAGCGCTTCAGCGTTAATGCTCCGTTGCGGTTGTCGTTCTAGTACACGCAGTCGTCCTTTGAGCAGCGTGACTTTTACCTCGAGCTCCCGCTTCTCACGACCGAGTGTTTGATAGCGCTCAGAGATGTCGTTCAAGCGCCGCATCGCTTCCTGCAGCAGTTCACTGCGGCCGTGTTCTTTTGCGAGCCGCACCCGCCGTTCCCATGTCTCGAACTGCGCTTTAAGCTCGCGCCGCTTTTTCTCGAGCTCTTTCATGTTCGCCACAAACTGCAGCGTGTATTGGCGGGCTTGCAGCGGAGTAAGCCCGTGCAGATCTATATCGTCGTTCATTGGCCCTTCTATCGCCTCGGCGGTGTTTGCATAGTATAGCAGCGGCGACCCGGTCTTGAGAACACGGAGTTTTGTTGCCGGCCGGCCGGTTTTTCCGCTACTCTTAGCACAATGACGTACGACGATCCGATTGCGGCGCTCGCGACTCCGCTCGGCCGCAGCGCTCTTGCGGTAGTGCGGTGCTCGGGCGAGGGTTGTATCGAGCTGATGGCGACGGCGTTTAGTCGGCCTGAGGCGCTGCGTGAGGCCGCGGGCCACACCGTCGTATACGGGCGGTTGCTGAATCACGGGCGTGAGGGGCAGGCGGAGCTTGTCGACGAGTTGACCGCGGTGGTATTTCGCGCGCCGCGAAGCTACACCGGAGAAGACGTGATTGAGCTCGTGTGCCACGGCAGCCCTAAGACGGTGGAATCCGTGCTGGGGCTGCTGCGGCGCCTGGGGTTTCGCCCGGCGGAGCCCGGGGAGTTTACCCTCAGGGCGTTCCTGGCGGGCAAAATTGACCTTACGCAGGCTGAGGCGGTGGCCGAGTTGATCGACGCGCGCACCCACCGTGCCAGGTCGCTTGCACTCCGGCGGCTTTCGGGTTCAGTGGCCGAGCGGATTAACGCGGTGAAGGCACGTCTTGTGGAGATCTCGGCTGCAGTAGAGATTCATCTCGATTATCCGGAAGAAGACAGCAGCGAGGTCGCACCTCCGGTCCAGGCGCTTGCGGCTGCGATCGCCGACCTGGAGCGCCTGGTGGCGACCTACGCAACCGGTAAGCGCCTGCGCGACGGGGCGCCGGTGGCTATTGCCGGTCGTACCAACGCCGGTAAGTCGTCGCTGTTCAACGTGCTCTTGCGCGAAGACCGCTCGATAGTCTCGGAGCTGCACGGCACCACGCGTGACTACATAGAGCAGGGCATTGAGATAGACGGGATTCCGGTGACGCTGTACGACACGGCAGGATTACGCGAACCCGGCGGGGCGATAGAGAGCGAAGGCATCCGGCGCAGTGAGGTTATCATGGCAAACGCGGCGGCGGTAGTGTATCTTGTCGACGGCGCCGAGCCCCCGTCGGAACCCAATTGGCGACAGGAGCTGGAGGCGGTGCGGGCGCGTTCCGGAGGCGGGGTCATCGCGGTCTGGCACAAGATCGATCGTGCCGGCGCGGGTGTTCCGCCGGGGTTCATTGGGGTAAGCAGTGTAAGCGGCGAGGGCCTTGACGTGCTTCGAAACGCTCTACGGCGGGTGATCCTTCCGGCTTCAACCGCTGAGTCCGAGGCGGCCGTAATTGAGTCTGATCGGCAGAAGCAGTTGATAGACCGTGCGGTTGAGGCGTTACGCAGAGTGCGGGAGGGCTTGGCGGAACAAGTGCCGCTTGACCTCGTCGCGGTGGATCTACAGGAGGCACTGTCGGCCCTCGGTGAGATCACCGGAGAGGTCAGCTCAGCCGAGCTGCTCGATGTGATGTTCTCGAAGTTCTGCGTCGGGAAGTGACGACGCCGTAACCTCCGGCGCCCGGAACCGGCCGCGCCGTGCGCGCCGCAGCGCGTATTGACACCCGCGCAGGCGCGCGGCATACTTACGCCGCAAACGGTTTCGGCTCCCCTGAGACGCATTTTTCGGAGAAACGCATCTTTCGGAGTACTCGGCATGAAATTTGACGCGATCGTGATCGGCGGCGGTCATGCGGCGATAGAAGCGGCGCTCGCTGTGGCGCGGCTGAACTACTCAGTCCTGCAGATCACCCAGAATCTTGATACCATCGGCAAGCTGTCTTGTAACCCGGCGATAGGCGGTCTCGCGAAGGGTAACCTGGTTCGTGAGATCGACGCGCTCGGCGGGGAGATGGGGCGGCTCATTGACCGAACCATGATCCAGTTTCGCGTCTTGAACCGCAGCCGGGGTCCGGCAGTACAGGCGCCGCGTGCGCAAGCGGACAAGAGCTCGTATCAGCAGGCGGCCAAATCGGCGCTGGAGTCGCAACCGAACCTCGTTCTGTTTCAGGACACCGTGGTGGACTTTGTGTTGTCCCCCGACGGCACGCGCGTGCAGGGTGTCGTCACTGAGCGCGGTAAACGGCTGCGATCGGACGCCGTAATCGTCACCACCGGTACCTTTCTGAATGGGCGCATTTTTGTCGGCGAGTACTCGCGCAGCGCCGGCCGTCTTGGTGAGCCGGCCGCTCACGGTTTGGATGAGGCCCTGCGCCGTGCCGGCCACCGCTTGGGCCGCATGAAGACCGGTACCCCGCCACGGGTCGCACGGTCCTCGCTTGACCTCGGCAAGATGGAAGAGCAGCACGGTGACCCCGAAATTGTTCCGTTCTCGTTTACCCACGACAGCGTCAACCGGCCGCAGCGCCCGTGCTACATCACGTTTACCAATCCGGGAACCAAACGTGTGATCGAAGCCGCCATTCACAGATCGCCCTTGTACAGCGGGAAAATCGTCGGGATCGGGCCGCGTTACTGCCCGTCGATCGAGGACAAAGTGGTGCGCTTTCCCGAGCGCGAGCGTCATCAGATTTTCGTGGAGCCCGAGGGTCTCAACACCGATGAGATGTACCTCAACGGTGTCTCTAGTTCCCTGCCGGAAGACGTGCAGGAAGAGTTCATTCACACGATTGCGGGTCTCGAGCATGCGGAAATCGTGCGGCCCGGCTACGCTGTAGAGTACGACTACATCGACCCGATGCAACTGCGCCCAAGTCTCGAGAGCAAATTGGTGCGCGGGCTTTTCGTTGCGGGGCAGACCAACGGGTCTTCCGGCTATGAGGAAGCGGCCGCCCAAGGGATCATCGCCGGCATTAACGCAGTGCGCTCTCTGCAGGGTGCCGAGCCGCTGATTCTCACGCGCGCCGAAGCCTACATCGGCGTGCTCATCGACGACTTGGTAACGCTCGGTACCAACGAGCCGTACCGCATGTTCACGTCACGAGCCGAACATCGGCTGTCGCTTCGCCACGACTCAAGCGACCTGCGCCTGCTGGAGAAAGGGTACCGCGTAGGGCTGCAGTCGCCGGCGCGCTGGGAGCAGTTTCAAGAAAAGCGCCGGCGTATTGAAGAATCCAAGGAACTGCTGCACAAGCGCCGGGTATCGGAGCTGGAGGCCGCCCAATACAGCGAAGAGCTTAAATTACAGCGGCAGGCCGGTAAGAGCTTTCACCAATTGCTGAAAAACCCCGAGATTACGATCGAACACCTGCGCCGTATCGACTCCACCGTGCTGCCGGAGTTGCCCGGTGAGTGGGTGCGGCAGATAGAGCTCGATGTGAAGTACGAGGGCTATGTCTCACGGCAGGATAAACAGATTGAGCGCTTCCGCAAGATGGAAAGCATGCGCATCCCGCAGGACCTGCGGTATCACGGGCTAGAGGGACTCTCAAACGAAGCCCGCGAGAAGCTCGAGGCAGTGCAGCCGCTCTCAATCGGACAAGCCTCGCGGATCTCGGGTGTCCGCAACTCCGATATCGCCATTCTCATGGTTGCGCTCGCCCGCAGCACGCGCACTCGCGCACCCGGAAACGGCAACGGCCGTGATCAATAGAGACACCCCGCCGATTTCCGGCAACGGGCCGTCAGATGCGGCGTTGCTGCTCGACCGCGGGCTGGAGATGCTCGGTCTCATGGTAAGCGCCGAACAGCGTTCACAGCTGCTGGGTTTCGCCGGAGAGATAGAGCGCTTCAATCCGCGGCTCGGTCTCGTGGAGGCAGAAGGGGCTGAGCTCATGCGGCGGCATCTGCTTGATTGCGCAGCCGGACTTCCGGTCATTCGTTCGCTCATGGCACGCGCGGGAGCGCCGGGCCGTTGTACGCTCGCAGATTTGGGCAGCGGTGCCGGTTTGCCCGGGGTGCCGCTGGCGATCCTGGAGCCTCGACTGCGGGTTACGCTGATCGAGCGCTCGGGCCGCCGCGTGGGGTTTCTGCGCAATCTCAGGGCGGTATTGCGCTTGGCGGATGTACAGATCGAAGAGCTGCCGTTTGAGCGCTGCAGCGCGACGTTTGACTATGTGACGTTTCGAGCGCTGACCGAGATCACGCCCGGAAGCGCTGAGCGGCTTGCACCGCTGGTGAACCCGAACGGGTATCTGGTGGCCTACAAGGGCCGCCGTGAGCGCGCCGAGACTGAAGCTTCTGCGCTGCAGCGGGTTTTCAGCCCGGTCGAGCTGCACGAGCTCGCGGTACCGTTCCTCGACGAACAGCGCTATCTTGTGGTAGCGAGACGTTAGTAATCGGCTTTGCGAAGCACCTGGGCGATCTTTTCTTTATCAATGAGCTCGATCAGGCGCGCCTCCACGAACTCCCGTGCGCCGTCTGAGAACTCACCGGCGGCGATGCACAATCCACGTCCGGCGCGCATGTCCTTGACCCGGGAGTGTAGGTCGCGCACCATGAGCTCGCCGATCGGCCCGCTTGTACGGACGAAGCGAAAGAGAACAACGTCCGCCCAACCTGTTGTTTCAATTTCGGCTAAGACATCTGCGTACTCGTTGCGGTGGACGCTAATGTCGGTGATCTCGGTGCGGCTGTGGGGATAGAAGTTACCCGCCACTTTGCGACACAGCGCTACAAAGTCTGATATCGGAGCGAGCAGAAATGTTTGCAGACGCTTATCGCGGGTAAGCTCGTTGTGCTTTTCTAGACGCTTGTGAACATCTTTGTACTCAGGATTGCTGTCGTAGATCTCCTGCAGCAACGGCTGTGCGCGGTCGACCATCTGCTGCTGTGTGTAGGCGATTGACAGGCGGTATTTCAGCTCCAGCAGCAGCTCAGGCTTGATCTGTTCGTGGTGCATACCGAGCTCAAAATCCGTTTGCGCCTGCTCATACTGATTGGCCTTCATGTGAATGACTCCGGCCATCAGTGCCGCTCGCGGGCCGAACACCGGGTCAGGCCGCAGGTGCGTGAAAATGCGCGCCGCTTGATCGGCGGCGCCTAGCTCATAGTGGCTGCTTGCCAGGACGAATAGCGACTCCTTGTCATCAGGCTCGAGCTCCAACACTCGTTGCAGCAGGGCAACCGACTCGGCGTACTCGCCGAGTCGGCAGAGCGTGTAGGCAAGGTAGCGTAGGGTGGGAATGTGATTGGGCCGCACCTCGTTCGCTTTGCGAAGCATCCCCAGCGCTGTTTCGTAATTCTTGCGTTTATACTCCAAGAACCCGAGGTTGGAGTTCACCTCAAAGGTGTCACTGTTGTGCGAGCGGGCCAAGACCAGCGACTTGTACGCCTCGGCGT
>PWQX01000077.1 GCA_003556605.1 Spirochaetaceae bacterium | reverse complement strand
CTCATCGGCCTTGACCTTGGGAAAAGCCTTCGCGATAGTACCGCCTTCGTCAATGATGTAGGTGACGCGCAGTGTGCCGGGGAAGATCTTGCCGTACATTTTTTTCTCGCCCCACGCCTCGTACTGCTGGATCACGGTCTTTTTGGGGTCGGCGAGGAGGTAAAACGGCAGGTCATACTTGTCCTTGAACTTCTGATGGCTCGTCTCATCGTCGGCGCTGATCCCAATCACGACGGCGCCCTTGTCGAGGAAGGCCTGGTGGTTATCGCGGAAGCCGCACGCCTCTTTGGTGCAGCCGGGGGTGTCGTCTTTTGGGTAGAAATACAACACAACTTTGTTGCCGCGAAATTGGCTGAGGCTTACCTGTTCGCCGCTTTCGGTCGGCAGGGTGAAATCGGGGGCAGGGCTTCCTTCGGCTAGCATTGTTACAAACCTCCCTGTGGTTGTTTCAACTTGTTCTTCGCAGGAAAGATAGCGACCACGATGCCCAAAGGTAAAGCGAAATCGTGTTCAGGTTGCCGGAGCACGGTCGCGCTTTGTGCAGGTTCAAGACCTCACGTGCGTTTGCAGCAGTTAGGTCTTCCGGTCGACGTCCGAAGATGACGGTATCGTTGACGATGCTGCGGCGGCGCGAGCTGCTTGAGGCTGGAAGCGAGCGCTGTCGGTGTAATTCATCAGCCTGCGCATGAACGGCAGGCTTGTGAGTATACCGGCGCTGAAGAGCTGAAACGAGTGATAGAAGATCAACGGCAACAGCGCGATCCCGAGTACATCCGGGCGGTTGTGAAAATAGGCAGAGAGCAGCGGCACGCCCATCGGCAGGGTTTTCTGCGGTGCGGCAAACATGAGTGTAATCCGGTCCTGTACGCTGAACTTCAGCCCCCGGCCGATGACGTACGCGGTGAGCAGCAATATCCAATGCGCGGCGGCGAGAAACACAAAGGGCAGCGCTAGGCGCCCGAGGTTGCGCGCAAACTCCGGGGTCTCGGTCGCGCGCGAGAAGGCCAAGTACACTATGCACAAAATCAAGACGCCCCCGAGGTCCGCGAGCACTCCCTGGTGGCGCGAAGCAAAACCACGCGCGAACTGGCGTGCAATCTGGCCTATCGTGATCGGCACGAGCATCGTCAGCGCGAGGTTTCGAAGGATTGCAAGCAGCTCCTCGGTTGGAATCGCCTGACCGGTCTGCTGCAGAATCACTGAGAGCAATAACGGCGAGATGAATACGCCGGCGGTGTTGGCGAGCGCGCTATTAAACATGCCGCCGAAGGTATTGCCGCCCGAGCGCTGAATGAACACAATACAGCTGCTGGTGGTGGTTGGAAGTACCGACAGCGCGTAGATTCCGAGCACGATGTTAGGGTCAAACCAGCCGTGAAACGGGGTAATCACGGCGTAAATCAACAGCGGAACCAAGACAAAAATGAACAGCTGTAACACTAGATGTAGCTTCACGCCTTTGAGGCCGCCGGCGATGGTTTCGGTTGGCAGCCGAAAGCCCGACAGCAAGAAGATCGTGACGATGATAACGCGATTGGCAGCCCCGCCGGGGTTGATGCGTACCCCGAACTCGGAGAACACGAGCCCCAGGATCAGTGCCGCGAGGATGCCCACCACGAACCAGTTGCGACGTACCCAAGCTAGACTCACGCGCGGCTCCCCTCTCCCTCTAAGGTCTCTACGTGTGCTTTGCCCCAAGCGCGCGGAACGCGGCGGTTTCGCCGCCTCCAAGCGGACGGAGCCATGAGCATACAGCCTACCGGAGACAGTGCAGACCGGCAAGCGGCGGGCCGGCGGAGGGCGCGTGAGTCAGGGCCCGAAGTGTCGGTGATCATTCCAACCTACAACCGCCGTGCGGCGCTCACTGAGGCGGTTGCTTCGGTCTTGAACCAGAGCTTTCGATGCTACGAGCTCATTATTGTAGACGACGGGTCCAGCGACGACACCGCAGCCTATCTCCGGGTGCTTTCCGGTTTCCCGAGCGTACGCTGCCTGCGGATACCGCACTGCGGCATGCCGGGCGCCGTGCGCAACCGCGGCGCAGCCGCGGCCGCCGGCCGCTACCTGGCCTTCTTGGACTCCGACGACCTATGGCGGCACGACAAGCTCGCGCGCCAAACGGCCCTTATGCGGGCATCCGGTTGTGCGCTTTCGCACACGCGCGAGCTGTGGGTGCGGGGCGGTGCGGTAGTGTCGCAGCGGAAGCAGCGCCATCGGCGCGCAGGTTATGTGTTTCCCGAAGCGCTTCGCAAGTGCATCATCGGCCCCTCTACCGCGATGATGAGCACCGTGCTGTTTCGGCATTCCGGCGGTTTTCGCGAAGACCTTGAGATTGCCGAAGATTACGAGCTGTGGCTGCGCCTCACCGCGCAGGTGGAGGTAGCCTACCTCAACGAGCCGCTTACCGTGAAGCGTGGGGGCGCGAGCGACCAGCTTTCGGCCAAATACAGCCAGATCGAAGGTTTTCGCATCGCGGCCCTTGAACAGCTGCTCGAACAAGGCGCGTTTGACGAGAGCGCGCGTGTGGCGGGCCGTGCGACGCCGGCTGCCCGGCGCTCTGGTGCGGCTGCCGCCGGGTACCGGCCTCCTGTCGCTGCTGCGGCGCTCGCGGAGTACCGGCGCAAATGCCGCATCTACGCCGAAGGCTGCCGCAAACGCGGCCGTGCCGAGGAGGCCGCTGCGCTTGAAGCGCGGGCCGCTGCCCTGCTCGCGCGCTTTCCGGGGAGTCCAAGCGCGGCCGATCTGAAGAGCGGGGATGTTGATGATCGCGCTTGATCGTGACCAGTTCTCGCCGAACGGGCTCAGCCCTTCGGGGCCCAGCGTAGCTGGGCGCCGGGGCGCACCGGCGCGTCGTTGGTCGGGCCGGGGGCGGTCGGCCCCTGACTGCTCAGAGCCGGGCGGCGCTCAGAGCCGGGAAAGCTCTGTCTGCAGGAGCACGCGGTACTGCGGGTCGCGCGCCGCATAGCGGATGATTGACTGCAGGTAGCCTGCCGGGCTGCCGGTATCCAGTCGTTCAGCCGAGCAGCGGCTGTAGACCACGGCGCTCTGGTCCATGAGGCGCTGCAGGGCGTAGGTGTGAAAGTACTCGGCGGCGGCAGCGGCACCCTCTTTTTCTGAGTGCATTGTCCAGCCCGAGCGCAGGTGATCAAAGATCTCGGGGGTGTACAGGAAGCGCCCTATCGATGCTTCGCGGCTGGGCTCATCCCCCGGGGCGGGCTTTTCGACGATGTTGCGTACGTGCTCGCCGTCGGGGTCGATTTTCAGTACACCGTAGCGCGAGAGCTCGGGCGGGTCGTAAACCGTGGCTAAGACCGAGCACCCGCTCGCCGTCCAGCGCTCAACGAGCTCTGCGGCGGGTAGGCGCTCGCCGATGAACAGGTCATCGGGGTAGGCGACGATAAAGGGCTGGTTTCGCACAAACGGCTCAGCATGCAGCAGCGCGTGCCCCGTGCCGCGCATCTCCCGCTGGCGGGTGAACAGCATTGAGACCGCGGGCGGCTCAATGCACTTGAGTTCGGCGGCGGCGCCCTCTGCGGCGAACAGGCTTTCGAGCTCTACCTCGCGGTCGAAGTAATCCTCGAGTGCCCGCTTACGGCGCGAGCTCACGATGAGAATCTCATTGACTCCTGCTGCGGCGAGCTCTTCAACGATGAACGCAATCGCCGGTTTGTTGATCAGCGGCAACAGCTCCTTCGGGACGGTTTTTGTCGCCGGAAGGAAACGTGTGCCATACCCGGCGGCGAGGATTACGGCTTTCATGGCGGCGAGTATGCCATACCCAAGTGAAATTGACGAGGGCCGCAGAGTGCGGTAGCATGAAACACATGCGTAAACTGGTTGCAGTGGCGGCGGTCGTGGTGCTGTTCGGCGGATGCGCGGTGCATCAGGACCTGGTAATTACCGGCGATGGTGCCGGTACCACCGACGTGCTGGTGGACCTGGACACAATGCTGTACGAGTACATCTCGGACCTGCTGATCGCAATCGGGGGCGAGCCGGTGAACGGCGATCTGTTTGACACCGCTGATCTGCTGCGGGCGTTTGAGACGCACCCGGAGCTCACGCCGCTTTCGGTGCAGAGCCCGGAACCGCGGCGTCTGCAGCTGGCGCTGCGTTTTGAAGACATCGAGCGTGTGTTTGAAACCCCCGCCGCCGGCGCGGAGGATCTTTTCGAGATGGTGCACAACGGCGATGAGCGTACACTGCGCGTGGTGCTCACGCCGCCGGGCGTGCGGCAGATCCTCTCCCTCTCTCCGCTGTACGACACCATGATTGCAGACGCGCTGTTGCCGCCGGACAACGGCGATATGAGTGCCGATGAGTACCGCGACTACCTCGCTTGGGCCTTGGAGGAGTATGCCCCGCCGGGCGAGGCGCCGGAGCGCATCGGTGACGCGCGAATAGAGCTCAGCATTCAGCCCGAGGGCGAAATCCGCTCGCAGGAGGGTGGTAGAATCACCGACGGTCAGGTGCAGTACTCGATCAGACTCACCGAGCTTCTGACGCTGCGGGAACCCCGTACATACGCCGTGACCTACCGCACGAATTGACGAGGGTGAACCGGTGGCTCTATATTCAGGCCGATGAACAAGCGGTTCACAATAGACGCCGAGTCGTTATTTCGTATCCTTGCAGCGAGTAATCTGCGGATCATCGACGTTCGCGGTCGCGAAGCGTACGACAGCGGTCACATAGTAGGCGCGGTCAACCTGCCGGCGCGCGAGCTCGACGGTGCGCAGCGTCTTGACAACGGGCTCACGGTTTCACACCAAGTGCTCGGCGGAGCGCACGCGCAGGAGAAGTTGCGCGATTGCGGGATAAGCAACAGCACCCGTGTTGTGGTCTACGACGAGGGCGGGAGTTATCTCGCCGCGCGGGTGTGGTGGATGCTGGAGTACTTTGGCCATAGCAACGCGCAAGTACTCGACGGTGGTCTGCACGTTTGGCGCGATGTGGTCGGCATTGTAACACGCGAGGGCTCTACGGCGCCGCGCGGGAGCTTTACGGCTTACCCCAATGAACGCCGCCGGGCCGACTTCGCTTACGTGCTCATGTCGCTCAATTCACCCGACGTTGAGCTGTACAACGCACTGCCGCCGGAGCAGTTTGCCTACGGCGCGATTCCAGGCAGTCGCAACTTCCCCTATCTCGAAACCTACGACGGCGAGCGCTTTCCCATTCACCGCTCGCCCGGAGAGCTGCAGGAGCTGTTTGCGCAATACGGGGTGTCAGGCAACAAGGAGCTGGTGTTCTACTGCGGCGGCGGATACGCTGCCGCGCAAGCCTACCTGGCCGCGCGCTGCGCGGGTTTTGCGCGGGTGCGCCTGTATGACGGTTCACTCGACGATTGGCAGAAGCGCGGCGGCGCCGTTGTCCCGTGGGGCAAGGTGGAGCGGTAAGGCCGGCTGCGGCGCGGTCAATAAAGGCGAAAAGGCTCCCGAAAAACGCTGATAGCGCCGGAAATACGAGTGCGGCTAGTTGAATTCTCTAAGATTATGGTTTCTCTGTAGTGATTTGCATTTTCGCGTGGTACCTGTTAGGGTTATACTGCAGGTGGAAACGGCGGTGTCAAGGCGGGGTAATCGCGCGAAACGCGGTGTTGCGCGGTTGTGTTGTCATAAGAGGGTCGCTATAATATAGTTTGTGCCGATGAACCTTATAGCGGTGTTCTCCGTGAATCGGCGGGCGGGCGCCGAATACCTTTCACCTAGGGCTGGTATGGTAGCGTGAGACACAAACGACGGCTTGGCGCACGGCGGGTATCTTTGAAGCTGCAGCGTGTGGTCACCGTACCGCTGCGGTTTGCAGTTTCGCTTGGGGCTTCGCTCTGGCAAGGCATTACGGTAAAGATCGTGCCGTATTCCGGACACCGCGTCTTCAACTTTCGGATCAATGTACTTACAGTGATTTTTATCGGCTTGTTGGTCTCGCTCTTGGGCTCAAGCCTATTCTACCTTTCGGCGAGCACTGCCGGCGCCACGGCAACCTTGGAGCGCCGCAGCAGCGAGCTCGAGGAGGCGAAGGCCTCACTGGAGGCGATCCTGACCGAGATCACCGAGTTGGCGCAACGCTCGACTACCCTGCAGAACGCTATGACCGGTACCCTGGAGGCGTTTGTGGGTTTGGGGCAGGCGGGCGGCATGCAGTCCCGCGTGGAAAGCGGGGCAATTGAGCTAATCGGTGCAGAGACCAACGTGCGTTCGGGTGAGTTGCCTGAGATCGAGGAGTTGCGCCGGCTGTCTACCGTGCTGCGCGGTAGCGTGGAACCGCTTAAGCGTATCGACGCGGTGCTGTCGTCGCACAACGAGGTGCTGTCCGATATTCCCAATAAGTGGCCGGTTGCCGGCGGGCGCGGCCGCGTAACGCAAGAGTTCGGCCCGCACCTGCATCCGTTCACCGGCCAATGGTACCTGCACCGGGGTATCGATATCGCCGACACCCCCGGAATCCCGATCCTCGCAAGCGCCGGCGGGCGTGTTACGCGGGCGGCCTACGATCAGTATAATCACGGCTGGCATCTCGTTGTCGAGCACAAGTACGGCTTCAAGACGGTGTACTCGCACCTGCGCCGTAATCTCGTCTCGGAAGGCGATATCGTAAAGCAGGGCGATCAGATTGGAACTCTCGGCTCATCCGGCCTCTCAACCGGTCCGCACCTGCATTTCGAGGTCCATCTCGGCGAGAACGTGATTGACCCCGCTCCATTCTTGAAGATCTCAAACGAGTTTCAGCGTCGCGCCGGCCGCGGCCGAATTGCGCGTTAGGACCGCCTTGCGAACGGTACGTGGCGATTCATTTCGGTGATCTGCCGCTGTTGCATCGCGTTGATGCGTCCGATATTCATCGACATAAGGCTCTGCATACGCGCATCGCGAAAGCGGTGCAGGCTTAGCGTGCCGACCGCCTCAAACCCGCGGCGCAGTTTGTGGGCCGACCCTATTCCGGGGTCGAAGCTGCGCCGGCCGGTTCGAATCGCATACTCGATGGGCGCGTAGTAGCACACTTCGAAATGCAGGTTGTCGTGCCATTCCGCCGCGCCCCAATAACGCCCGACGAGGCGCTCGCCCTTGGCGACCAAGAGTGACAGCGCGATCGGCTCCTGTTCGCTCCTGCGCCGGCCCGTGCCCGGCCGGCGCGCAAGCGCGGCGCGCGCGCCGGCATCAGCCTGAAGCCCGCCTGCGCCCTGCCCGTCGCCGTCGCGGTAGGCGGCTATGAACACCAAACGCCCGCGATAGCGCGGGGCGAGCTCGCGGAAGAATGAGTGGTTCAGGAACCTGGCCGCCCAAGGCCCGAACTGCGCATTGTGCTCGTCGTAGTAGCGATACATAGTGTCGAACATCCGATCGGTCACCTCGGTACCTTCAATTGGTATAACCGTGATACCGCGCCCTCGTACCGAAGCGCGTTCGCGGCGGATGTTGCGGCGTTGGTTCTTGTTGAACGCGGCGAGGTAGTCGTCGAAGGTGCGGTAGTCGCGGTTGCGCCACTCGTAGCTCTGATGTAACCACTCGTGAAACCCGGCCTGGCGCAGCGTGGCACCCCAGCGCGGGTCGGCGTACTGAAAATGGACACCGGCAAGCTGTTCGTGCGTGCATAGCGCCTCGATCTCGGCGAGCATTCGTTCGGTTAGGGCGCCGGGGTCTTCATCCTCTGCGAAGAGAAATTGGTAGCCCGGGGACGGGGTCGCCGGGCTCATCCCAACGAGTTTCGGGTAGTACTGCGCGCCCACCTGGTGCGCGGCATCGGCCCATGCATAGTCGAAGATAAGCTCGCCTTCGCTATGGGTCTTGATGTATAGCGGTGCAGCGGCCACGAGCTGCGAATCACGCCGGACGGCGAGATGCATCGGCCTCCAGCCGTAGCGCGGCGAGATACTGCCGGATTCCTCGAGCGCGCTGAGCCATCCCCATTCCAGAAATGGCGTGACCAGCGGATGTGCTAGACGATCCCATTCCGCCTTGTCGATATGAGAAATCCGTTGTACCCAGTCAAAAGTCAAACCGATGTCTGATTGCGCAGAGGCTTCCATTGCTCTAAAGTACTGCGAGAGGAGCGCAACGTGTTTGGATTACGTGGGAACAGGAAGCTTGGTCTTGCACTCGGCGGCGGCGCGGCGCGCGGTTTCGCGCATCTCGGCGTGCTGAAGGTGCTTGAAGAGGTGGGAGTTGTCGCCGAGTACGTGGCCGGCACCAGCGCAGGAGCGCTGGTAGGGGCGCTGTACGCTGCCGGCTACTCCTATCGGGATATTCTGGACACCGCCGACGGTTTGAACTGGGGGCAGCTCGGCAAACCGGCGGTCCCGACCATGGGACTGCTGAACCCTGAACCGTTGGAGGAACTGGTTGATGAGTTAGTTGAAGGCGCCGATATCGAGGACCTGCCGATCCCGTTCTGCGCGGTGGTTACCGATTTGGTGACCGCGAGTGAAGTGCGATTGACCAAGGGCAAGGTCTCAAAGGCCGTTCGGGCGAGTTGCAGCGTGCCCGGCGTGTTTGTGCCGCTTGAGTACGACGGGATGGTGCTTGTGGACGGGGGTCTCACCAACAACCTCCCGAGCGAGGCTGCGCGAGAGCTCGGCGCCGACTGGGTTGTTGCGGTGGACTTGAACGAAGGACTGGCCGAAGGCAAGGTGCCGAACAACATCATCGACGTTATTACGATGAGTCTGATGATCACGTTCAATCGCAGTAACGTTCGCGGCTATAGCGGCTCTGATATGATAATCCGCCCGGCGCTCGCAGATTTCAGTTACCAAGACATGAACAGACGCGATGAGCTGGTTGCTGCCGGAGAGCAAGCGGCGCTCCCGCACTGCGGGAAAATCCTGCGGCAGGTGCGCCGCCGCAACCGCGGGCTCACTCACGCGCAACGCGGCAAAGGCTCGTCACCGGCGGCGAGCGCGCCGCGATAGGAGCGGCGTTGCACAGCGGCTACCGGGTAGATCGGCGCGCGGCCCTTCAGCACCTCGCTCCCCTCGCTGTAACCGGCGAAGTGATCGCAGGCGGGGATAATTCGCGCGTTCTTGTGCACATATCTTTTCGTTATTCGGTCAACGATGCCCAGATGTCGAGCTTAGCCCTGACGCGGCGCAGCACCTCGTCGGTGAACTCGGTGGTCTTCGCCGGGCCGCCGAGGTCGGAGGTTCGGATACCGTCATGCACTGTCTCGAGTGTAGATTCGTAGACAGCCCGGCTTGCGCGCTTAGCGGCCGGCTCCGGGATGTAGGACAGCATACACCCTGCGGCGAGGATCATCGCCATGGGGTTCGCGATGTTACGACCTTGGAGCGCCGGTGCAGTGCCGTGCGGCGCTTCGGTCATGATTGCGCTCACCGCGTCGTCTTCGCCAAGCGTTACCACCACCGATTCCGAGCCCGCGATGGAGCCGAACATCTGCAGCACCATGTCCGACAGCAGGTCGCCGTCACGGTTGAGTGCCGGAATCACGAGAGGTTCACCGCTTGTGGCCAACAGCAGGGCAAACGTCGCGTCGATGAGCTGCGGATCGTAGGTGACCTCGGGATGGCGCTGCGAAGCAGCGTCGAGCTCCTCCTTGAACATTCCCTCGTAGACCGGGCTGACGGTGAACTTCGGGCCGCCGAATACCTTCGCCCCGCTGCGCTTGGCGTGCAGAAAGGCGTACTGTGCAACGGAACGGCACACGCCGCGGGAGATCCGCTCGGTGCGGAAGGCCTGCTCTTCCAGACTATTCTCATCACCCTCTCGCCATTCCTTTGCGCCGTAAGCGTCGTCGCGCGCCATGCGGACCACGCTGATCGGGGCGTACACACCGGGCATCGGGCGTACGCCGGGAATGCGCCGCCCGGTGCGCAGGATCACGTCCGCGTTCATCTCTTCGCGAAGGATGCGGTTGGGGCTGCCGACGCTGTTCTTCTCCTCAGGTGTGATGGTTGCGGCCTTGATCGAGAGGCCGTGCTCTCGAATCGCCGCTCCGGCTTCGTAGACCACCGCGTTCTCGGTCTTTTTGCGGTTGTCTAGACTGAGGTCAAACCTAAGCTGCTCGAGCTCGTACTGAATCACCGCCGGGTCTAGGACCCGGAGCGCCTCGTGCAGCAGCTCCTCACCGGTCTGATCGCCGCTCAGGACTACGATTGTGCGTTCCATTCTTGCAACACTCCTTGATCAAGGTACCGCGTACGGTAGCATGAAATCAGGAAGCTTGCCGAGCTGTAACCCTTGCGTTATCGGCAGAGCGTGCTCATAATCGAAAACTGAATGAGCGAATCGTGCAGCACTGATCACCGCCTGCAGCCGGCGCTGTCGGGTCTGCTATTCTTTACGTTTTTTGCCGGGGCCTCGGCGTTGTTGCCGTTTCTTGCGTTGTTCTACCGCGCAGAGGGACTTGGTGAGAGCCGGATTGGTATACTGACCGGTCTGCAGCCGCTCACTGTGCTGTTTGGCTCGGCGATCTGGGGTGCGGTGGCCGACTACACCCAGCGCCACAAAGCCGTCCTGTTGAGTCTTATCGCAGCGGTGAGTGTAACCGCCTTGGTACTGTCGGCCGGCGGGACGTTCATGCGCCTGTTTTTGCTGGTGTTCGTCTTCGCGTTCTTCTTTTCTCCGATCGTACCGCTGATAGACAACTCGGCGCTACATATGCTCGGCGATAAGGCGGATCAGTTCGGTAGGCTGCGAATGTGGGGCGGAGTCGGCTGGGGCGCTATGGCTGCGGTGGTTGGAACGCTGATCGAGCGCTATGGGCTGCAGTGGTCGTTTTATATGTTTATTTTCGGGATGGCCGTGAGCTTGTTGATCGCGGCGCGGCTGCCGGTGCCGCACGATTCGCTCCGTGTCCGCTTTGGGGTTGCCGTAAGGCAACTTATAGGGGCGCCGGGCTGGATCGCTTTCGTGTCGGCGGTGTTCGTGGGGGGCGCCGGGCTGGGGGTGATGCACAACTACCTGTTTTTGTACCTCCAGGATATCGGCGCCGGCGGCGGGCTGATGGGCATCTCCATGACCGCCTCAACCGCCAGCGAGCTCGGGTTCTTTTTTTTCGCCGATCGGCTGCTGTTGCGCTTCGGGCCGCGGCGGCTGTTGCAGGTAGCCCTGCTTGCCGGTGCGCTGCGGCTCCTGCTGTACTCGGTAACGACGATCCCGGTGCTGGTATTGGCGATACAGTTCCTGCACGGTCCCGCATTCGGATTGCTGTATCTTTCGGCGGTGGCATTCGCCTACCGGGCGGCCCCGGACGGTTTGGGTGCAACCGCCCAGGGCGTAATGAACGGCGTGAACTTCGGACTTGGCGCGCTGACCGGTGCGGTGGTCGGCGGCTTCCTCTACGAAGCCGCCGGACCGTTCGTGATGTTTCGTATCACCGGGCTCATTCTTGGGTTCCCGGCGCTGCTGTTTTTGCGACCGCGTCGGCAATCGGCGTAGGCTTGCGGGTGGAGACTCCCCGGTTGAACGCTGCGGTGACCGCAAACAAGCCGGCCATCGTGATGTCGCTGTCTATTCCCACACCCCAGCGCGCGGTCCCGTTCTCTATTTCAACGTGGACAAATGCGACCGCGTCGGCGTCCTCACCGCTGCTCATCGCCTGCTCGGCGAAGTTCACGACCCTAAACGACGGCAAGCCCTGCTCGGCGAGTGCGTGCACGAAGGCGCTGATCGGTCCGTTTCCGCGGCCCGTGATTTCGTACTCTTTACCCTCGTAAACAATCACGGCACTGCACTCGATCTCGCTGTGCGCGGCTTCGGCGGTGTGCATGCGAAACTGCTTCAAGCGTAAGGGCTCTCTGCGTTCTACGAACTCGGTTTGGAACAGGTGATAGATCTCGTTGACGTTCATCTCGTTGCCGAGCTCATCGGCACGGTCGTTCACCGCCTTGCCGATCTCAGGCTGCATCGCCTTGGGCAGCTCAATACCGAACTCACGTGACAGCACGTACGCTACTCCGCCCTTGCCGCTCTGACTGTTGATACGGATGATCGCCTCGTAGGTGCGCCCAATATCGCGCGGGTCAATAGAGAGGTAGGGCACTTCCCACGGCGTCTCGTGATCGGCGGCGTCGACCTCCTGGCGGCGGTCCATCCCCTTCTTGATGGCGTCCTGGTGCGAGCCGGAGAAGGCGGTAAACACCAGGTCGCCGGCGTAGGGGTGGCGCTCGTGGACCTTCATGCCGGTGAGCTTCTCGTACTTGGCGCGCAGAAACGGCACATCGCTCATCTTGAGGCCCGGGTCGATGCCCTGGCTTGACATGTTGAGCGCCACAGTGACGATATCCACGTTGCCGGTTCGCTCGCCGTTGCCGAACAGAGTGCCCTCCACGCGTTCGCCGCCCGCCATCATGGCGAGCTCGGTAGCGGCGACCCCGGTGCCGCGGTCGTTATGCGTATGGAGGCTGATGATCACGCTGTCGCGGTTCTTTACGTTACGCGAGAACCATTCGATTTGGTCGGCGTGCACGTTGGGGGTGAACCACTCTACCGTTGCAGGCAGGTTGAGGACCATCTTGTTCTCGGGCGTGGGTTCCCAAACGTCCATTACCGCCTCACAGACTTCCAGCGCGTAATCCGGCTCGGTGTCCGAGAAGCTTTCAGGCGAGTACTGGTAGCGCATATTCGTTTCAGGCACCTGCGCCGCGTGCTCGCGAACACACTCGGTGCCCCGTGTCGCGATGTTCTTGATCTCATCGCGCGACATGTTGAACGTGATCTTGCGCTGCAGTGTCGAGGTGGAGTTGTACATATGCAGTATCACGTTCCCGGCGCCTTTGACGCTTTCAAAGGTCCGCGCGATGAGGTCCGGGCGAGCCTGCGTGAGCACCTGCAGGTACACATCGTCCGGTACAAGGCCTTCGTCGATCAATCTGCGGACAAAGTCGAAGTCTATCTGCGAGGCGGCCGGGAATCCGACCTCAATCTCTTTGAAGCCGATGTCCACCAATAGCTGAAACATCTCGAGCTTCTGGTACACACCCATCGGGACCGCGAGCGCCTGATTGCCGTCACGCAGATCAACACTGCACCAGATTGGGGGCGCGGTGATCTCGCGGTTGGGCCATTGGCGGTCGGGCAAGTCGAGTCTCGGGAACGGCTTGTATTTAGGCATCAGTATCCTCCTTGCGGATAGCCTGTATTGATCTGGCGCGCCCACCGGCGCGCACGGCATGCAACAGCACGCAAAAAAAAGGCCCGCTGCGATGTGCAGCGGGCCGTGCTTCCAGTCTACCGTAGGCGTTACTGCCCAGGCGCTACTCCCGCCGCACCGAAACCGAGAATAAGGAGTCCTAGGAGGAGGCTAAGGGCGAGAGCGGCGGTCTGTGGTACTACGTCGTGCGGTATAGTGTTCACAGTCTCTCAGTTAACACCGTCACGCGATAAACGTCAAGACCTCGTTTGCGATATCGGGCCGGAAAGCGCATAATAGTAGTGTGAATAACCTGTTTTTGCGTACCGCGCGCTTCTACGACCTCGATATCAGCGACTTGGCCACGCATGACCTTGCATTTTACCGTCGCTATGCCGCGCTCGCCGGCGGTCCGATTCTAGAGCTTGCCTGCGGCACCGGGCGGGTAACGATCCCGCTCGCAAGATCGGGCCATACGGTGCACGGGCTCGATCTGTCACACAGCATGTTGGCGATCCTGGCCGAGAAGCTGCGGGGGCTGACTCCTGAGGTCGCCCGGCGCATTGAGTTCACCCAAGGCGACATGTCCGGCTTCGATCTCAGCCGGCGGTTCTCAACCGTAATAGTGCCGTTTCGGGCGTTCCAGGCGTTAACCTCGTTCGAGCAGCAGCGCGGCTGCCTGCGCGCGGTTGGGCGCCACCTGCGGCCCGGCGGCCGTTTCATACTCGACGTGTTCATGCCGCACACGCATGTGCTGCAGCGTTGGGACTCGCCCGGGGCGCGCGTCGATTGGGTAGCGTACGACCCCGCCACCGGTGAGACCATCACCCGTCGCAGCCGGCGCCGCCGCATCGATGCTGAGCGCCAGATCATCTACCCCGAGCTCATCTTCGAAGTGACGGCCGAGGACGGTCTTACCCGCACGTTTTCGGACCAACTCGCGCTTCGCTACTTCCATCCGTATCAGATTCAGACACTGCTCCTGACGCACGGCTTCCGAATTGAGGAGGAGTGGGGCGACTACCACGGAGGCCCGCTCGGCCACGGCCCTGAACAGGTGTTTGTCTGTACGCGCTTGGCGTAGGCGTGACCTGCGCCGGCGTTTCGCCCGGCGGGTCCGGAACGGCAGCGCATGCGGCGGTTGCCGGCCGCCGTCAGCTGTAAGTATTCTTCAGTGCATAAGGAGGATCCACGATGGCTGAAACACCTTCAACTATGCTGCAGCTCGGCACCGCTATGCCGGAGTTTGAGTTACCCGACTGTTACGGCGAACGGCACAGCAGCGCCGATCTCGAGGACGCATCCGGGGTCTTAGTGGTGTTCTTTTGCAACCACTGTCCGTTTGTGAAGCATATTCGCGATGAGTTCGTATCGCTGGCTCACGAGTACCTCGAGCAAGGTATCAAGGTGGTCGCGATCAATTCCAACGACTACAGCGCGTATCCCGACGACAGCCCTGAGCAGATGGCAGAAGCCGCCGAGAAGCACGGGTATCGTTTCCCGTACCTCGTCGACGAGTCGCAGCAGGTCGCGCAGCGCTTTAAGGCGGCGTGCACGCCGGATTTCTTTCTGTTTGACGGCGAGCGCAAGCTCGCCTATCGCGGACAGATGGACGATGCACGCCCGGGCAACGACAAGCCGGTAAATGGAGCGGACCTGCGCGCCGCGCTGGACGCCGTGCTGGCCGGGCGTCCCGTTGCGAGCGAGCAGAAGCCCAGCATGGGCTGTAACATCAAGTGGAAACCGGGCAACGAGCCGGGGTACTACGGCGCCTGAGCGCGGGCTCAGCCGAGCACGCGCTTCAAGAGCCGCAGCCTTCGCTCGGTGTAGGGCGCGTAGCGCCAGGGAATGTCGAAGCGCCGCGGCGCGTACAGCAGGCTCTTCTGGTGGCTGAAGGCTTCAAAGCCGTAGCGACCGTGGTAGCGGCCGATACCGCTGGGGCCGCTGCCGCCGAAAGGCAGATTCGGGTTGGCGACGTGCAAGATGGTGTCGTTGCTGCACCCGCCGCCGAAACGCAGGCGTTCTAGAATCTCGGGTGCGCGCGTCTCAGAACCGAAATAGTACGCAGCAAGGCCCTCGGCGCGGTTTTCAATCTCCTCGCGGGCCTGCGTAAGCGAGTCTACCACCACAACCGGCAGCACCGGTCCAAAGATCTCCTCCTGAAGGACGGGGTCGTCCGGAGCAAGTCCGTCTACGATGGTCGGCTCAATTCGTTTACGCTCGGGGTCGCGCCTTCCGCCGAAGCGGATGCGCCCACGCTCCAAGAAGCCGGTCAGCCGCTCATAATGTGCTTGATTTACGATCGACGGAAGGTCGGGACTCTCAATTGGGGTTGCTCCGTAGGCGCGCGTTATCTCAAGCGACAGCGACTCGATCACGCGCTCGGCGCGTGCCGGGTCGTCGCGTGCGCGCTCTACAAGCAGATAGTCGGGCGCCACGCAGGTTTGCCCCGCGTTCAGGAACTTGCCCCACACCACGCGTTTGGCGCTGGTGGTGAGGTCGGCATCGGCGGCGATCACGCATGCGTTCTTTCCGCCGAGCTCCAGCGTCACCGGAGTGCCGTGCTCGGCTGCAGCCTTGTACACTAAGCGCCCTACGCGAGGAGAGCCGGTGAAGAAGATGTAGTCCCAGTGCCGTTCAAGCAGCGCTTGTCCCACGTGAGCGTCTCCTTCCACAACCTGTAGGAGACCGGTGTCGAAGCGGTCGCCGAGCATCTCGGCGAGCAGTGCGCTGCACGCCGGGGTGAGCTCCGATGGTTTGAGAACGACGGTGTTGCCGGCGGCGAGGGCACTCACGATTGGGCTCAGCGCCAGCTGAATCGGGTAGTTCCACGGGGCGATTACGAGCACGCTGCCCCACGGGTGCGGGACGATTCGGCTTCGGGCCGGCCACAAGGACACCGGGGTAGGAACCCTCCGGGGCCGCATCCAACGCTTGAGGCGTTTGCGGGCGTAGCTGATTTCTTGCAGCACAGTACCGATCTCGGTGGTCCAGGCTTCGAAACGGCTTTTCGCGAAATCCGCTTTGAGTGCGTCCAGGATGCGGTCTTCCTTTTCTCGTACCAGCGCGCCGAGCTTGTCGAGTGCCGCGCGGCGCTCGGTGTAGGCCATGGTTCGGCCGCTTCGAAAAAAGGTTCTGCTGCGTTCGTGTATCGTCTCGATAATCTCATTCTGTGGTGAAGCCGGCATGGCGCCTCCTCGCTTTGCGTGTTCGTTGGTGCCGGAAGTTGACCCGCTTACGGGATACCCGGCACACCGCATCGCGCAGCGGGCTGCAGGTTGGCCGCGATTACGGGTCACTTGTAAATATCTGCTGAAAGTATAATCATGATCCCCGGAGAAGAACATCATGTCTGAAGATAACTCACTACCGGTCGACGAGAATCGCCCGGTACAGGAATCGGCAGCCGAGCAGTTGCTGAAAGCGATAGGTCCGGGGCCGGCGGACGCAGATCTCAGCGCAGAGGTATTGAACTTGCTGCGGCAGATTATGCGGCTTTTCGACCTGCGCTCTAAGCAGCTTTCCAAGCAGTTCGGTCTTACCGGACCGCAACTGGTGGTACTTCGCGAGCTCGCCAAAACCGCAGGGGTGCCGATCGGGACGCTGGCGCGCAACGTCAGCTTGAGTCAGGCGACGATCACCGATATCGCCGATAGGCTCGAGCGCCGCGGCTTGGTGTGCCGACTCCGCAATGACCAAGATCGGCGCCGCGTAATACTGCAGATCACCGGCAAGGGTGTCGAGGTTATGCAGGGCAAACCGGCGGTCTTGCGCGATGAGTTTATTCAGCAGTTCGCGTGCTTGGAACGCTGGGAGCAACTGCAGCTACTCGCGTCGCTGCAGCGCATTGTGACGATGATGAAGAGCGCGGTATCGTAGCCGAACGGGGCTTACGCAGCCGCCGTTTCGCCCCGCGGAGCGAAACGGACGGGATACGATATTTGTGTTAGTCCAGGCCCAGTGCCGTGCGCACTGCGCTCAGCCCGTCGCTGCCGTCGAGGGCAACAACGCCGTCGAGCCATTCTTCCAGAATACTGGGGTTCTCAAGCAGCCAGTCGCGGCCGGCATCGCGCGCGTGGGCGCCGGCGTCCATCGCGCTCATGATCTCGTTTTCCATTTCAACGGTAAACCTGAGATCTTGGAGGAAACGCCCGACGTTCTCGCATTCCTCGTGGTATCCGGTGCGGACGTTGGTGTGCACGGTGGCCGCGCCGTAATCGGGGCCGAAGTAGTCGTCGCCGCCGGAGAGGTACTCGATCTCAAACGCGGTATTCATGGGGTGCGGCGCCCAACCGAGAAACACGATCCACTCTTCGTTGCGGGTGAAGCTGTTGACCTCGCCGAGCATACCGGCCTCGCTGGACTCAATCAGCTCGAACTCCGACAGCCCAAAGGCGTCTTCGTCAATCATCGCCTGAATGAGCTCGTTGCCGTCGTTGCCGGCCTCAATGCCGTAGATACGGCCCTCGAAGCGGTCTTTGTAGTCGATAAGATCGGCCAAGTCCTGTACGCCGGCCTCGTATACGTAGCGCGGTACCGCGAGCGTGTACTTCGCGCCCTGCAGGTTGGTGCTAATTGACTCGACGGTGCCACGATCCTTGATAAAGGCGTCGGAGATCGTCGCCATTGACGGCATCCAGTGTCCGAGAAACACATCGGCGTCGCCGGACTCCATTGCTTGATACGCGATTGGTACCGAAACAACCTCAGCGGTTGTGCGGTAACCGAGCGCCTCCAACACCAGTCTTGTGGTGGCGGTAGTAGCCTCGATGTCCATCCAGTTTACCTCGACAAAGCGCACCGTTTGGCACTCGGCTGCGATTTCGGTTTCAGCCTCAGGTGCGCACGCGGGGAACACCGTCGTAACGACCACAAGCAGAACAGCGGTAAGCGCTGCTTGTTTCCAGGTTCTTGCCTTTAGCATAATAATCCTCCTGTTGGGTTCTTCTCGATACCCGGATTCTGAGATGCTTTGAGCTCCCAAATTTTCCTTCGTGATCAAAATAAAACCTAGCGCGGATTTTCGAAAAAGGCAATCCGTTTACCGCCGTTTTCCGGTTCTACCGCACAACACGCGCGGGGCCGCGCCGTCTTCAGGGAGAAAACGACGTAACATACGTATAGAACACGAAGCATTTGACCCACCCGAAAAAACCGGATACACTCTCGAAATCGTTTTGCGCGGCGGAGAGCGCCCGGTGGCGCGTGCGTTGTGCAGAACCGTTGCATCACACAGGTCTGGCGACCATACCATTACAACCACAATTACAAGGAGTGATTACTATGGATCTGCAGTACTTGAAGGGCCGTTCGGCCATTGTGACCGGAGGGGCCTCGGGAATGGGGCGGGCAATGGCGCTGGCGTTTGCCGAGCACGGCGCTGATGTGGCGATCGGCTCGTTGCTGTCGAAGAGCAGCTCGCAGAAAGCCGCGGGCGAGTTGGTCAACCGTCCGGGTGAGGAAGAGCTCGAACGCACGCGCAAAGAGATCGAGGCTTTCGGTGTAAGAGCCGTCGCGGTGGAGCTCGATGTATGCGACCTCGACTCAGTGAAGAGCTTCTATAGAACCGCGGTTGAAGCGTTCGGCAAGGTAGATATTCTCGCTAACGCGGCCGGAATCACCGCCGAGCATCCCACCAGCGGTCACAGCGACGCGCTGTGGAGCAAGGTGATGGACGTGAACATCAACGGCGTGTTCCGGATGACCCGCGAGGTGCTTCCCGCCATGATTGAGCGCCGCTGGGGACGCATCATCAGCATCGCTTCAACCGCCGCTTCGGTGGGTGCCCCCTACTCGCCCGCCTACTGCGCCTCTAAAGCCGCAGTCTGCGGCTTCAGTCGTGCGCTTGCGCAGGAGGGCGCCGAGGCGCTGGTCACTTCGAACACCATCAGCCCGGGCTGGGTTGAGACCACCTTCGGTACCGAGTGGCTTACGGACGTTGCCGAGAAGCAGATGAACAAAAAAGGTGCAGAGCTGATCGCCGAGGAAAAGGCCAACAACCCGCAGAAGCGCATGATTCAGCCGGTTGAGATCGGCGCGTTGGCGGCGTACCTGTGCCGTGACGAAGCGGTTGGGGTAACCGGTCAGGACATCACGGTTTCAGCCGGTTCGGTCTGGTAAGCGCCGCAGGGTAAGGAGAACAGCATGGATCTGAAAAAGCGTGGACAAATGTACATCGACGGCGTCTGGATAGAGGCCGAGTCAGGTGCAACGCGCACTATTATCTACCCGTACGACAAGCGCGAGATCGCGACCGTCACCGAAGGCGACCGCGAGGACGCGCGCAAGGCCATTGCCGCGGCACGTCGCGCGTTCGACTCGGGGCCGTGGCGACAGACTGCGGCGGCTGAGCGCGGCAGGATGATAGAGGAGCTTGCACGCTTAGTAGAGCGCGACAAAGATGAGCTTGCACGGCTTGAGAGTCTCGACACCGCCAAGACCTTTGAGGAGAGCAAGGTCGATATGGACGACATCGCCGGGATTTTCCGCTACTTCGGCGGTCTTGCGGACAAGGACAACGGCGAGGTGATCGCCTCCCCGATCGCCAATACCATAAGCCGCGTGGTGCGCGAGCCGGTCGGCGTATGCGGGCAGATCTCGCCGTGGAACTACCCGCTGCTGCAGGCCTCTTGGAAGATGGCGCCGGCGCTCGCGGCCGGCAACACCATCGTAATGAAGCCGAGTGAGGGTACCCCCCTCACCACCATGAAGATCACCGAGCTCGCTGAGGAGGTTGGGTTCCCGCCGGGGGTAGTGAATCTTGTGCTCGGTCCCGGCCCAACGGTCGGTAACGAGCTCGCCGCCAACCACGATGTGGACCTCATTTCCTTTACAGGCGGTATTGCTACCGGTAAGAACATCATGCAGGCTGCCGCCGGCAATATGAAACGGATTGCGTTTGAACTCGGCGGCAAGAATCCAAACATAATATTCGCCGACACCGATTTTGACCTTGCAGTGGATTACGCCTTGAACGCGGTGTACTTTCACGCCGGACAGGTGTGCTCGGCTGGTGCACGCCTGCTCGTGGAAGACTCGCTTCACGATAAGCTTGTGGAGGCGGTCAAGGCCCGCGCGGCGAAGATCAAGCTCGGCGAGGCCTTTGACCCCGCCACCGAATGTGGCCCGCTCATCTCTGAGGAACACCGCGCCAAGGTGGAGCATTACGTTGAGCTCGCCAAGCAGGAAGGCGCGAAGCTCATTCTCGGGGGCAAACGGCCTGACGATCCCGAGCTGCAGAAGGGCTTTTTCTATGAGCCGACCATCTTTACCGATTGCACAAACGAGATGCGCATCGTGCAGGAAGAGCATTTTGGGCCGGTCCTGACGATCGAGCGTTTTTCAAGCGAACAGCAGGCTATCGACTGGGCCAACAGCACGATCTACGGACTCTCGGGTGCGGTCTGGAGCAAGGACCAGAATCGCGCCGAGCGCGTGGCGGCGGCACTGCGGATGGGTACGGTCTGGATCAACGACTTCAACATCTACTTCGCTCAGGCCCCGTGGGGCGGCTACAAGCAGTCCGGAATCGGCCGCGAGCTCGGCAAGCAGGGCCTTGAGGAGTACACCGAGGTCAAGCACATATATCAGAACATTGCTACCGAACCGTTGAACTGGTTCGGTGCGCGGTAAGAACGCCGCAAAGCGAGTGCTCGTGCCGGGCCGCGCGCCGGCGCGGGCGGCGCTTTGCGATTCGCTGCGCTCGCGTGTGGCATGTTCCGGCACCGCCGGCGGGCGAGCTCAGGCGAGCATATATTTGGGACTCCAAACTTATGTATAAACAATTCACGTGTTCAAGGGGGCTGGACAACTTACCGTTGTGGCAGCATAATTGTACAGCTATTGTTGCCTGCGGCTCGGCGAGTGCCGGTTAGCTCCATTGTTGTGCAGTAACCCTAATCGTTCTCTCGCGTCCGCCGGCGAACACTCAGCAGTACCGTTGATAGACGCTGTGTCCGGTTGCGGGAACACACCGTTCCGGCCGGCCGGCAAGACCCGGAAAAAAAGGAGAGGATATGAAAAAGCTAGTTGTTACGGTTTTGCTTGTTTCGCTCGGCTTGTTCACCGTGTTTGGCGGTGGCCGGGCAGAAGATCCGGTTGACGAGAAGTTAACCCTGCGCGTCGCGGTTCCGACGTTTCCAAACTCAATCGACGCATCAATTGCTGCCGAGCGTAACGCTCAGAACGTTGCCTGGCAGATGTTTGACAGCCTTGTGTTTCAGAATGACGACGCTGAGATTGAACCGGCGTTAGCTGAGAGCTGGGACGTTTCGGAAGATGGGACTGAGTACACGTTCTATCTGCGACAAGGTGTGGAGTTTCACAACGGCGAGCCGTTTAATGCCGAGGCGGTTGAGTACTCGTGGCGACGCGGAAGCCGCCCCGAGCTCGAGTGGAGTGATAGGTGGCAGCGCGCGGCGTCGGTTGAGGCTATTGATGAGTATACGGTTCGCGTCACAACAGACAGCCCGGACGCTCTGATGCTCGGTGTCATGGCCCAGCACTGGAATATGGTGCCGCCGGAGTATACCGAAGAAGTGGGCGACAACGCGTTCGGCCAAGCCCCTGTAGGAACCGGACCGTTCCAGTTTGTCGAGTGGGCCCGCGAAGAGCGCGTCGTTCTCGAAGCGAATCCGAATTACTGGCGCGCCGGCCTGCCGCGCGTCGATGAGGTTGTGTACGTGCCCATCCCTGAGTCTTCCACTCGCATGGCGGCAATTCAGACCGGCGAAGTGGATATCGTCAATCGGTTGACCTTCGAGCAGGCAGAGAGCCTGCAGGGGATGCCTGGGGTTGAAGTTGTAACGTATCCTGTCGACCGCGCGTTCTACATTGCGTTTAATAACCTGACTACCGGCGTCGGTGAGCCGACCGAGGATGTGCGGGTGCGGCAAGCGATGAACTATGCCGTGGACCGCGAGGCCATTGTCCAAAGTCTGTTCGGCGGTTTCGCCGAGCTCTCAACGGGTCTGCTGACCAGCGGAAACCTTGGCTATGATCATAGTCTTGATCCGTATCCTTACGATCCCGACCGTGCGAGGCAGCTGCTTGCCGAGGCCGGATATCCCAACGGCTTTGAGATTGGATTTGCGGCGCCCGAGGGTGCGTACACAAACTTCGTACAGGTTGCTGAAGCAGTTCAGGGATACCTCCGGGACGTTGGAATTGAAACAGATCTGGCGGTTATGGAATCGGGCCGGTACTGGGACCTGGAGGCCGAGAAGGCGCTCCCGCCTCTTTTCGGTGATAGCTGGTCTGAGCGTTCGGGTGAGGCGCTGCCGCGCCTGCGCGGTGCGCTCGACGGCTGGGATGCGAGCTTCTCGGCCTGGCAAGAGGACACCATCACTGCGTACATGGACGCTATTGAGGTAACCATCGACCAAGATGAGCGCGCCGCCATTTACACCGAGCTGCACAGGTACATGTTTGAAAACCCGCCGTTCATTTATCTCTATGTGCCCGAGACGTTTGAGGCGATCCGCGACAATGT
>PWQX01000102.1 GCA_003556605.1 Spirochaetaceae bacterium | reverse complement strand
TAACTCTCGGATCTATCGTAACATATCAAAACAAGCGGAATGTAATCCGCATACATGGAAACATGAGGCGGTAGACCTAGGGGCTAACGCTCAGAATGCCGGCTGCACAAGCCGGCTTTTTTTTCGCCTGGCGGTTTTCTCGGCCGGACGGTAATACGTGCGGGGCGATCCGGATACAGCAGCGGGGGGTGGCGTGCCAAAAAGAAACGGTATGCGCAATATGCACAATGTGTTAATACTGGACGACGGCTCACTCTTCCCGGGAACGGCGTTTGGAGCTGCAGCGCCTGAGCTCGACCATCTGCAGGTAGGGCAGGAACCGGAAAAGGGCGCGGGCGAGGTGGTGTTCAATACGGCGATGTCCGGGTATCACGAAGTGCTCACCGACCCGTCGTATACCGGGCAAATCGTGGCGATGACCTATCCGCACATCGGGAACTACGGCACCTGCGCCGATTGGAGCGAGGTTGGTCCTGAGGCCGGCAGCAGCCGTACAACCGTAAAAGCGGCCGGTTTCGTGGTACGCCGGCTTTATGCCGGGCCGGTGCCGGCCGGGCGCGGGACATTGCACGATCTGCTTGCCGCCCACGCCACGCCCGGCATCACGGGGGTCGACACTCGCCGGCTGACGCTGCAGTTGCGTGACCGCGGCAGCCGCTCCGGTGTGATTATACAGGCGCCCGATCGCCGCACCGGCGCTATCGGTGCGGCCGAGCTTGCGCGCGTGCAGGAGTTTCTGCACGCGTTCCCTCAGATGGAGGGCCGCAACCTTATCGGTGCGGTCGGCACGCGCGAGCCGGTTACGATTAATGCGGGCGGCTTGCCGCACCTGGCCCTGCTCGACTGCGGTCTCAAAGCCAACATCATTCGTGAGCTCACCAAGCGCGGGGCTGCAGTGACCGTGCTACCGAGCTCCTCGCCGTACGAACAGCTTCTTGAAAGCGGGGCCGACGCGTTGTTTCTCTCAAACGGGCCGGGCGATCCGGCTGTACTGCAGCTCCAGGTGGCGTTGGCACGCAAGGCCGTCGGGCAACTGCCGGTGCTCGGCATATGTCTGGGGCATCAACTCATCGCCGAGGCGATGGGGGCGCGGACTTTCAAGATGAAATTTGGTCATCACGGTATCAATCATCCGGTGCGTGATGAGTTCACCGGTAAGGTCTTCGTGACTTCACAGAATCATGGCTTTGCTGTTGATGAATCGAGCTTACCGAAGGATACGCGGGTGTGGTTCAAGAACGCCAACGACGGCACCAACGAAGGGCTGTGCGACCGCAAGCGCCGCGTGCTTTCGGCGCAGTTCCATCCCGAGTCGGCTCCCGGACCCGCCGATTCAGCGTGGATATTCGATGCGTTTCTCGATGCGGTAAACGAGGGGTCCTAATATGGGTGCACGCGGGGACATCGGCAAGATTCTCATTATCGGTTCCGGACCAATCATGATCGGGCAGGCCTGTGAGTTTGATTACTCGGGCAACCAGGCGGTTCGTGCGCTCAAGGAGGAAGGCTATAAGGTGGTGCTGGTGAACCCCAACCCCGCCACCATAATGACCACGCCCGGAACCGCCGACAGCATTTACATGGAACCGCTGGAGGTGCCGTACCTGGAGGCGATCATCCGTGCCGAGCGCCCTGACGCCGTTTTGGCGACCATGGGCGGGCAGACTGCGCTCAACCTGACTATAGACCTCGATGCTGCTGGCGTGCTTGAACGCTACGGGGTTGAGGTGATCGGAGCACGCGTTGATTCGATCCGTATGGCCGAGGATCGCGGTGAGTTCAAGCAGGCAATGGATCGCATCGGGCTTGAATCCGCCACGTCTCAGTTGGTGCACAGCCTCGCTGAGGCGCGGTCTTTTGTGGAGAAGAACGGCCTCCCGATTATCATTCGCCCGAGTTATACCCTCGGCGGTCGCGGCGGCGCAATCGCGTCTACGCGCGAAGAGACCGAGCAACTGGTGGACTGGGCGCTCTCGGAAAGCCCCACGCACACCGCTCTGCTTGAGGAGTCGCTCCTGGGGTGGAAAGAGTTTGAGCTCGAAGTGGTGCGCGACTCGGCCGACAACGCCGTAATCGTGTGTTCCATTGAGAACATCGACCCGATGGGTGTGCATACCGGCGACAGCATTACCGTGGCGCCGATTCAAACGCTCTCGGACCATGCGTATCAGCGAATGCGCAGCGCCGCGATTGAGGTGCTGCGTGCCGTGGGGGTAGACTGCGGCGGCTCAAATGTACAGTTTGCTGTACATCCCGACAGCGGGCGGATGGTGGTGATTGAAATGAACCCGCGCGTGAGCCGCTCATCGGCGCTCGCGAGCAAGGCGACCGGGTTCCCGATTGCGCGTTGCGCGGCGAAGCTTGCAGTAGGTTTCACCCTCGATGAGATCGTTAACGATATAACCGGTAAGACCGTTTCGTGCTTTGAACCCTCGCTCGATTACTGTGCGGTGAAGGTGCCGCGCTTTGAGCTCGAGAAGTTCCCGCTTGGTTATGAGCAGCTCGGTACCCAGATGAAATCAGTGGGTGAGTCGCTCGCCATTGGGCGCAGTTTTCCCGAGGCGCTAAACAAAGCCATTCGTGCCTGCGAGTTCGGGCTTGACGGTGTCGAAGAACTCAACGGGGTCGCGCAGAAGACGCTTGATCGTATGATCGACAGCTTACACCCGCGGCGGCTGTTCGCGGTATACACCGTGCTCAAGCGCCGGGGCCTCGGCGCGCTTGATGAGCTTGCCGAACGCACCGGCTACGATCGCTGGTTTCTGTATTACCTGCTTGAGCTGGCCGAGCTCGAGCGGCGTCTTACGCGCGATGAACTGAGCCGGGAGCTCATGCTGGAGGCCAAATCCGCAGGGCTCACAGACCGGCGGATCGCGGCGCTGCGAGCGCAGGAGCCGCACGAGGTCCGTAGCCTGCGTGAGCGCTACGAGCTATTCGCGGGGTATCACTTCGTGGACACCTGCTCGGGTGAGTTCGACGCCGACACGCCGTACTTCTACGGTACCTACGGCGAGATCGACGAAGGTGAGCCGCTTCGAAGCGGCGGCGTAGTGATACTGGCAAGCGGGCCGAACCGCATTGGCCAGGGGCTTGAGTTCGACACCTGCTGCACGCTGTCTTCTATGGCCTACCGCCGGCTCGGGGTCAGGACGGTAATCGTTAACTCCAACCCGGAGACCGTCTCAACCGATTTCAACGTTTCCGACCGTCTCTATATTGAACCGCTGACCGCCGAAGATGTGTGCGAGGTGCTGCGAAAAGAAGGGCTGCGGGACGTCGTGGTTCAGTTAGGCGGGCAGACACCGCTCAACATGGCGGCGGAGCTGGAGGCATTCGGTGCACGGGTGGTCGGTACGCCGGTTGCAGGTATTCAAGGCGTTGAGGACCGCGGGCTGTTCGCCGCGTTGATCAACCGGCTCGGATTGCGCCAGCCGGCGAATCACATGGCCGGGACGCCCGAAGAGGTTGACCGCTATGCCGGTGAGATCGGTTACCCGGTATTGCTGCGTCCGTCGTACGTGCTCGGCGGCCGCAGCATGGTAATCGCCTATACGCGCGAAGAGCTGCTCGAGTTCCTGGCAAAAGGTATCGTGATCACGCCCGAGCGGCCGGTCTTGGTCGATCAGTTCCTGGAAGATGCCTTCGAGTACGATGTAGACGCGGTGGCCGACGGCGAGCACGTGTATGTAGGCGGCGTGATGCAGCATATCGAGGCCGCCGGTATTCACTCCGGTGACTCGGCCTGCGTGTTTCCGGCCTATAAGTCAACACCGGAGATTGAATACCAGATTATCGAAGCCGCGGCCCTGATTGCTCGTGATATCGGCGTGCGCGGGCTCTTGAACATTCAATTTGCCGTAAAAGACGGCGAGCTCTTCGTAATCGAAGTAAACCCGCGCGCCTCGCGCACCGTACCGTTTATCTCAAAGGTCTCGGGAGTTGATCTCGTGGATGCGGCCGTGCGCGTGTGGCACGGCGAGGACCTCAGACAGCAAGGGTTGATTGACGAGGCGGTCTCCGGGCTCTCCGGCGTGGGGCTGGGGGCATGTATCACCGACTGGGCGGTGAAGGAAGCAATGTTTTCGTTCGACCGCTTCCGCGGCCTGGACCCGCTGCTTGGTCCCGAGATGCGCTCCACCGGCGAAGCGATCGGCATCGGCTCCGGGTTCGGCGAAGCGTTCGCCAAGGCGAGCGCCGCAGTGGGTACGCGCCTGCCAACCTCGGGCCGGGTCTTCGTCTCGGTTCACGACGCCGACAAACCCTCGGTGCTGCCGATTGTACGGCAATTGCAGCAGCTCGGCTTCTCAGTCTCGGCAACGCGCGGAACCGCGCAGTTCCTGTTCGATCACGACGTGTTCCCGGAGGTGATCCTCAAGGTTCACGAGGGTCGCCCTAACATTCTCAACCATCTGCAGTCGGGGCGCATCGACATGGTAATCAACACGCCGCTTGGGCGCTACACGCAGCGCGACGATGACTATATCCGCATCGAAGCGCTGCGCCGAAAGGTCCCGTGCACCACCACCATCTCGGCTGCGACCGCCGCGGTCGCCGGTATCCGCTATCTGATGCAGGGCCGGATCGAGGCGCGCCGCCTTCCGGAAGGTCGCGCAGCCCGCGACACCGCCCCTGCATAGCCGCTGGTCAAAAGCGCAATTAGCCCGAGGCGGCGGCACTTGAATCCACGCCGTCGGCCTTGAGTACGCAGTTGTTGTAGTAGTACTCCATCCCGTCGACCAGCGCTTCCCATGAAGCTTCCACGATGTTCTCGTGCACCCCTACGGTGTCCCAGCTGTCTTGGTGGTCGGTAGTTGTGATGAACACCCGTACCTTCGCCGCCGCCGCGTCCTCCGGGTTTAGAACGCGCACTTTGTAATCGATTAGGTTGATACGGTCGAGAAAAGGGTGATGCGGCCGTAGCGCATCACGCAGCGCATGGTCAAGCGTTTCTACCGGGCCAATGCCCACCGAGGCGCCCATGATCTCCTTGCTGTCGGAGTTCAGAAAGATGCGGCCCACCGTTTTCGACGGTGCGTCGGCAGTTTTGAACGACTCGAGATGGTAGTTCTTCAGTTCCAACAACGGCTGATAGCGACCAATCGCTTTACGCACGAGCATGTCAAACGAGGCCTCGGCGGCTTCGTATTCGTATCCGGCGTTCTCTTTCTCCTTCAGGATTTGGATTAACTCGCTGACTACCGGTGAGTGTTTTTCAAAGCGGCCGTACTTGTTGAGCTTGTCTACGATAGTAGATTTGCCCGCAAGCTCGGATAGCAGCACGCGTCGATGGTTGCCGATGAGGCCCGCGTCGGTGTGCTCCATCAGTTCCGCCGACTTGGCTACCACGTCGGCGTGCTGACCGGCCTTATGACTGAACGCCGCGATGCCCACGTACGGTTGACGCTTATCGGGAATGATATTAGCCGTCTCAGACACGAAGCGTGAAAGCGTAGTCATGCGATGCAGATGATCGGCGACCGCGGGTCGCAGACCTTTCTTGATCACGGCGTTCGGCACGAATACGCACAGGTCGGCGTTGCCGCAGCGCTCACCCCAGCCGTTGGCCGTTCCTTGTATCTGAATAGCGCCGTGATCAACTGCAGCGAGCGAGTTCGCGACTGCGGTACCGCAGTCGTTGTGAAAATGACCGCCGAGCGGCGCCAGCTGCGTTTGTGGTAAAGCGGCCATGATGTGTCCTACCTCGTCCGGCAGGGTTCCACCGTTGGTGTCACAGAGGATCAGTGTATCGGCTCCAGCCTCGCTGCCGGCGCGCAGTACCTGCACTGCGTACTCCGGATCGTCTTTGTAGCCGTCGAAAAAGTGCTCAAGGTCGAAGAAGACGCGACGGCCCTGTGATTTGAGAAACTCAATTGTATCGGCAACCATGCGGAGATTCTCCTCCGGAGTAGTCTTCAGCACTTTGTCGACATGCGCTTTCCAGGTCTTGCCGACGATGATTACGGTCTCGGTTTCGGCATCAAGCAGCGCAGTGACCTGCGGGTCGGCCGACGCGTTTCCGTTGGGCCGTCTGGTGGAACCGAATGCAACGATCTGCGCGTGCTCAAAGCGCTCGGTGCGGCAACGGCGGAAGAACTCGGCTTCTTTGTTGTTCGACAGTGGGAACCCGCCTTCGATGTAGTCAAAGTGCAGCTCGTCTAGCATATGTGCGATCTTCAGCTTATCGTCGAGCGTGTAGCTGACCTCCACCCCTTGCATGCCGTCACGAAGCGTTGTGTCGTAGACATACAACTCACTCATTGTAGTTCCTCCCTTCTGATGGTCTCACACCGCTGAGTTTTCGCGAGTCGCGACTCGGCGTGAGCGCACAAAAAAACCGTCCCGGCTGGGACGGTTTTTTCGGTTTCTTGCGAATCCCTACTCAACTCCCGCCGGGTGGGCCGGTGAGACGCGTAATAATGCTAATGCTGATTGCAATTGCAACCCG